>JBAWZF010000009.1 GCA_037143175.1 bacterium | reverse complement strand
ATCTCGGCGCAAATCATTGAGTAAGAAAGTTTTAGGCCTTAATTAAGCGCCATTCAGGGCTGACCCCAATCCCTACTCGTTGACCGTCATTCCGTACAGGCCGCTGAAACTCTGCCGCATGTCAGCCGCCTCGGTCGCCACATAAACCTTTAAGGCTCCCGTGAAATTCAGCATCCGGTCACCTCCCGGAGCCATTGACCCACTACCAGCCACGCCTCATCATCCCGGATGCGAATCCGAGCACCTCCCGGCAATTCAACTTCAATTGGGGCGGCCCCGCCCAAGGCCATCTTTACCTCGGTGAACTTCATCGGGGGCTTTTCCGGCCGGATGGATCGAGACCGCTTCACTTTAACCCTCGGATTCAACCAATGGCTGAATGTCGAGAGCGACACGCCCTCTCGTCGACAAAAAGCAGTCATTCCCAGACCGCTCGACTTGTACCCGGCCATCAATTCCTGCCGTTGCTCCGCTGTCCGCAGAACCCGGCCCCGCCCATCCTGTTGCGCTGTAGTGTTATTCATGCCCCTGCTATATCACGCAGGTATCAGGCTGGGAATGAGGTCAATCCTCGGACGCTTACCGTCCATTAACAACCCAGCCTCAAGCTCTCCTTGCATTTTTGAATTTGTGTCCATCTTCTGCTTTCCTTCCTCAATTAGGCTAAAAGCAGAAGGTGTGCTGTTAATATTGGTCGATCCAAGCGTGCGTTTTACTTTGGTAGGGCGAGGCGTCCCTGCCGAGCCGGGCCTCTAATGAGAGCCCCTTCATACGCGCGGCTCATCGGGACGATTCGCCCTACATAATCAAGCCTGCCAATGTCATAAATCCGAACTGTTACGTTCAGTAGGCCTGATCTGCCTGAATCCCTTTTTGCTGGCGCTGGCGGCGATTTTGGTCAAATTTCCCGCTATTTTCCATTTGGATGGTGGCGTTAAACCCGTTCAGGTTCCCTTGATAGTCAATTTGCTGCTTTTCACCAGCCTGACCACGATCCTGCGCAGGTTCGGTGACCAAAGCACCAAGCCATTGCTCTCCACGGAAGAAGGCATAACGCGAGGTGCCTTCACGGGCGATCACAGTAGCCTTGCCGCGTAGATTATCAGCGGTAAAGATACCGCGCAGGTCGGTCTCTCCACTGCGAAACTTGCTGTCAGCACTCCCAATAGCTTTGACGTGAACCTCGGGACGATAGCCCCCCTTGACGGCATCGAGTACATTGGCACGGATGCGGCCACTGGCAGTCTCTTCCTGAATCTCAATCTTGAGCGGGGTGATCAGTACCATCCCACTCGCGAAAAGATCGTCCCCGCGGCAGATAATGAGATAGGCCGCCTCGTCTTTAAGTGCGAGTTCAATTTTGCGCTCTTTCTCGGCATAGTCCCGCCCCTCGCCCAGAAGAATGGTCGCTTCAACCTCGGGCTTAATCCCTGCGAGTTGGACACTCGTGATCTTGCTGAGATTTTTCTGCTGGAGATAAAGTTTCATAAGATCAACGCGATAAACCTGAAGAAATGCATTTTTGATGTTGCGGTACTTGAGTGTGAGTGCAACCTTTTCGCCGGGCTTGACGATCGTAACCTCATCCATGGCAATACGCTTCTCCTCGAAATAAGCGATGGCCTCCGCCGCATCAGGATAGATGGTCTTCACTTTGCCGTACCATTCAATGGCCACAGCAGGCTTGCCTTCTGCATGGCAGATCTGTCCGAGAATGTAGCGGGCGAAGTCGCGATCCTTGCTGTCACCCTCGGCCACAATTTTGGCGGCGGCCAGCGCATCACTATATTTGCCCTGCCAGAAAAGTCCTAGAGCGGTCATATACTGGAGGCTTGGAGCAAGTTTGCTGTCGGTGTAACGCTGGGCAAACTCCTGGCTGAGCCGGACGACCAACGGGTAGTTCTTGAGATCAAGCATGGCATTGGCCAGACTGAAACCTGCCTGATCGCAAAGCGGATCCTTCGGATACAACGTAAGGAATGAACCCAGCAGTTCAGCCGTGCGCTTGAGCATGGCGATCTTCTCGGGTTGAACGCCATCTTCCTTGGGTAGTTCATGGGCCAAGGGGGCCTTCCGATAGAGGAACTGGGAGATGGCAAAATAGGAGGAAACAACCTCGGCGGTATCAGGGTATTCGCGCCATATTCGTTCCTGGAAAGCAATGGAACCAAGAAAACGACCTTCGTCCTCGAGAATCGCGCTGATGGAAGAGTCATTGGCAAAACTGGCGCCAATGGCAGCACGATATACCAGCCAGGAGCGCTCGAACTCTCCAATGTCCTTGTAGGCACGGCCGACGGTGAGAATACGGTCAAAAGGAATCTCCAGTTTCGGGTACCGTTCACGAAGACCTTCGAAGAGTTCAACAATCTTCCGTGCGTCATAGAACTTCGGTGTCGTGTAACACCACAGAAGCATGCGGGCAAGTTCGGCCTCGTTGTACTGACGATTGCTCTTAAAGAGCGCGGCAAGATGCTCGAGTGCGTGGCTGTAGTCCCCATCGTCAAAGTAGCACTTGCCGAGAGCGTAGCGTTCAGCATCATTCATCTGATAGGGATCCGTCGATTTTTCACCGACAGCAAGCACAGTTAACTCGGGGGTCGGCCCGACCGTCATGAACGCAGGGTTGCCAACTTCGCGAATCACAGGCGGCAGAATGCGGAACTTACCGGACACATAGCCGGTGAGCTGATAAGAGACCATGGGAATATACTGACTGAAATAAACATGGATGACCGAGTCATCTACCTCAAACTGAGGCGATCCGTAGTCGCCAATCAGGGTCCCCTCCACCAGGCGCGCCCCCGCGGGCAAGGGAATATCCATCACAAACTGGCGGTTTTGGAAATACCAATTGTTATTTCGAACGAGTTGAACAACGACGGGCTGGCCGTTCTCAAGACTCTTCACCGGCGAACTGCTTGCTGCGCCAATGGCGCGTCCGCGATACTCCAACGGAGCATGGAGATGGCGGAATTCCGAAATCGTCGGAATGATATTCAGATCCGTCGGCTTGGTATCGGGCGAAAACCCAAAGAGCGTAACGGCGTAACTATACTTACCCCGCCCTTTCATCTTGAATTCAACGAGGTTCTTCTCGGCCTTGACCACGCCGGCGGGTACTTGAAACAGCTTCAATCCCTGTGAGCCATTCGCCTTGACTGAGCCGACTTCACGACCGTTGGCAACGATGGTAATTTCCATGTCAGTCGCCTGCTCCAGCCCCTTGCCAAAATAGGTGGCAAGCGCGGCAACAGCAGGACCACGGGCACGGGCCGTAGGAAAGCCGAAACAGCCATGCGACTTGATCAGGTACTGCGCGGCGGAGTCCGCAACCTTGGAATCGGGTTTGGTCTGAGCCAGCACGGCCAGAACCAGTGCGGTGGTCTCATCCGTATCGTTCAACCACATCAGGCGGCAACCCGATTCCCAACAGAGGGGAATTGGTTCCTGACCAGGAGTAATCTTAGCCTTTCCTTCCAGAATGGCGGCCAGTTCAGTGGCAATCTCCTGACGGCCGAGATTGAAAAAGGCCTGGGCCAGATAGGCAAGCGTGGCATTGCCAAGACCATTACGATCACGGTAGAGGCGGTTACAGTTCGCAAAGTCCGCACGTTTGTCTGTAGAGAGCGCATGGAGGAGCACCGCCTTAGTGTCATTATCGTTGGCGTCACAGCTCTGGAACTGCTGCTGAAGACGGTTGGCCGCTCTAATGAGAACCCCGTCGTTCACCGCAATGCCGGCATCGCGGGCGGCAACCAACGCCCAGAAGGCGCGGGCGGTAACAAGTGAACCCAGTCCCCGCGCATCGACCCAACTCCCATTACTTTCCTGACTGGCCACCAGACTGGCAGCAAGGGTACGAGCATGTTCTGCGAGCTGACGGCGATAGGGTTCCTCCACCCGCCCCTGATTGGCATAGGCCAGAGCAGAGGCAACGGCAAGCAGTTCATTGGCTGGATGTTCACCCCATACTGGCGGACAGATGCGGGCAAGCGCATCGCACGGACCAAACCAGTAACGCCGCAGCGCCATGTCCAGCACGGTGGTGCGGATATCCGGACCAACCGAAACGGTCATCCAGGTTGAACTGTAGGCGCGGCTGCCCGGAAGCCCAACAACAGCGCCAATATCTGAAACGGCAGTACCACCGGCATGCGCTGCATATTCAAGGCCCCACGGCTTGACAGGAATTGCTTGCGCCAATGCATCACGATTGGATCCGGACTCAGCCACCAGTTCGAACTCAAGTTCCAGCACAGAGGCGGGAACCGTAATGGCATCAAAGGTGACTTCCGCGCCACCGTTAGCCTTGATCTCAACACTCTTCTCCCGGCTGGCAAGAAGTTTAGACTTATCCTTGGCATCGCGGATATTCAAGACAAGCTTAACTAAACCGGCATTGGTGGTGAGATTGTGAATACGGCCAACCGCACGGAGTTCGTCGCCTTCACGGAGAAATGCCGGAGCCTTCAACTCAACAAAGAAGTCCTTGCGGGTAAGGGTCTGCGCGGTGGCTTCGCCGACAAGCGTTTCAACTGAACACCCGCGGGCAGTAAGCCGCCATTCCGTGGTGGTCTCCGGCATCTTAACCGTGGCAACAACCTTGCCGTCAGGTCCGGTGATGACGGAGGGCAACCAGCGCCCCTCACCACGGACTTCATGACGGGTTTCATCCCGTGCTTCACGACCAAGTCCCCTGACGCTCCCACCAAAAAACGATAAGGCCCCTTTCCTTCCACCGGCAGCGCGGGAGGAGTAGAGGCCTTTCATTTTCACAGGACTCTTCGCCAATCCATTCAGGATCGGCTCGTCGCTTACCATTTCTAAACTTACTACCTCCGATTTTGATTTTTCTTCACCATCCAGTGCATCCAGCCTGTCAACGCTAGCAGGTGCAGCCACAGCGTATGCGAAACTATCCCCGACCTCCTTGTTAGCGGCCTTCCTCATCATTCGCTCGCTCAGGTCACGGACAACGCGAGACTCCTCCTCGCGCAACTCCTTGGCGATTTCACGGACAGTCCCATCGTGGTGGAACCCGCAGGAGGCACCGGTCCGGAACTCGGCATGGCGCCGGGCGGAGGCCTGAAAAAATTCAAGGATCTTGGCAGTACGGTCGGGACAGACGGCATAGAGCGCCTCGTTCACAAGAGCCAGACTAAATTCGGCCTCGACCGGCTTGCCCGCCTGATCGGTAACGGCAATCTCCACCCTGCCCGTTTCGCCGGGAAGCCAGACAGACTGGATCGGCTTGACGCTGACCTTCAGCTCACGCTCGACGGTAAATTCCTTGGTGGCCGTACGGAGTTCGCGGCCATCAATCACAGCGGCGGCAAGCCGGAAGTTCGGAAAGAGGTCGTGCCCGACCTTCACCGGAATGTCATTGTACTCCTTCTTCAGTTCAAGAATCTGGTAGTTGAGTAGGGTCTCTCCCTCGTAGGTGAGTAGCGCCAATCCCCGATCGAGACGCGAGTGGAGCCGCACCACTGCCTCCCTGCCGACTTGAAGGGTGGCGGAGTCGGTAAAGAATCGTAGTTTAATAGCATCCTCGACGCCGGAAACCTGCACCGTGCACTCGCTGGTGACGGTCTGGCCGAAGCGGTCAACACCGGTGACACGAATGCGATAATCGCCCCCATTCATAAGCTTTAGCAAGAGGTTCGCTTTGCCGGCGACAGCATCAGTCGCGACCTTTTTCTCCTCAATAGTTGTCTCAGATGAGGGCAGCGTACGGATGCCACCCAGCCAGGGAATGCTGGCGATAACAGGGGATGGCTTGGGTTGTTCCAGCCGGAGCACGGCGACCGTCAGGTCACTCGCGATCGGCTTCCCATCGGCCCCGGCGGTGGTCAGTCCGAGGTCGAAAGGTTCGCCAGCGAGCACCAACGGCTGGCTGGGTGTGGCTATAATGGAGAAACCAAGCCGGGCGAGTGTGAGGGTTTCAGCGACCGCTACGTTTTCACCTTCAAGCGAGGCGAAGAAGGCCATCGTGGAGCCGGGGCTCAGCGAAGTGGTGTCGAAAGTAAACTTGAAATTGCCTTCGGCGTCGGTTGTGGCGGTATGAGAGCGGCCATCGGGCAAGTTATAACGCAAGGTGCGGCCCACCACCGGCTCACCCCAATAGAATTGCGCCTTCACTGTACACTCGACGTTCTCCCCGCGAAAATAGACTCGGCGAGGGAACTCCATCGCCAGCCTGATCTTCTCCAACTTGAATTGGCGAACCTCAAAACTTCCGGAAAAATTGAGGGGCTCCTGCCCCTTCCGCTCCTGACGTGCGGCAATGGTGTACATGCCCACAGGCGCCGCAGCGGGCAACGCAAGTACCGCATCGAAAGTGCCGAACTTGCTCAACTTGACGATTTGTTCGGAGAGCATGCGCCCTTGAGGATCCGTGAAACTTACCGTGAACTCGGCATTCTCCGGCACAGCATAACTGGCCTTGCGAATTTCGCGCAGGATACCACGCAGCGAGACGGTTTCCCCCGGCAAGTAGGCCGGGCGGTCAGTATAGAGGAATCCTTTAGGCATGAGGCCAGAGGTGAGACCGAGCCCGGCCAAATCAAGATTGTAAGCGGCGGCATGGTTGCCACGGATTGCAAACACGCGAACAGTGCCGATCTCTTTCAGCTTGTCCGCCGCGCCTTTGAATACCCCGTCAGCACCGGTCTTACCAGTGAATGGAACGGTGATGCCGTCGCTGACCAGCACTTCAACATCGGCGGCGGGCTTACCGGTGAGCATATCCTGAGCAAAGGCCAGAATCTCACGGCGGCTGGACTTGACCACGACCTCAATATCGGAACGCAATACCAGGACGGTGGACTCCTGTTCGTCATCACCCACCGTGACGGCGCATGCGCCAGCCGTGGCGGCTTCAAATGGGATCTCTATCTCCTGCTCGAGAGGTTTGTATTTGGCAAACTCCGCGACTTTAACTTCCCACGTTTTGTCGGGCTGGATCAGCGAAAGGTCCAAAGCTTCGATTCCAGTGATGCCATGCATCTTCCGGAAGTACGCCTGAAGATCGAGTTTATAAAGCCGGACCGTAACCTTTTCGAGGTTCCGGGACTTCAGGCGGAGGAAAGGTTTTTCATTGGTTCGGAAGACACGCTCTGAGGAGAGGCTCATGGTTTTCCGCGTCATATCCGAAATACGCTGGTTTGCCGGATCATAACCGAATTCGGATACCAACCTGCGATAAAGCGCCAGTGCCTTCTCAAAGTCACCCAGTTTTTCCTCCATGATGACGGCACTGCGGAACAGCGCCTGATTCGCCTCTACACTACCCGGATATTTTTCCGCCAGCCGCGACCAGGTGTCTATTGCCTGCCGGTATTCACTCTTGATGTCAGACTGTACCACTGCATTGGTAGCCATTTCACCGGCCTTGGCATCATGAATAGCACCGAAGATATAGAGAATCTGGCGGGCTCGGGACTCATCAAGAGGATGATCACGGAGGAATGTCTCAAGGGATGTCTCGGCCAGCTCCGTCTTCTTATCGGCCAGCAGATCCATGCCGGTCTGGAACTCGGCATTGACGATGGCACTTTGGCTTTCCGACCACTGCGATCCGTTGGGGTATTCCTTGATGTATGACTGCCAGATCGCAATTGCATCGCCATACTTCTTTTGTGCGAACAGCGTCTGACCGATGCGGAAAAGGGCGCGCATCCTGAGGGTGGAAAGGTAGGTGGCGGGTGCGGCGTGGATTTCCTCCTCAATTTTCGTTGCCTCCTCACCCCCTGGCAACTGGAAGCCCTTACTCGCAATGAAGTCATGGCAGGCAGCAATCGCGGCGTCACTGCGCCCGGCGGCGGCATGGGCCTCGATCATCATCCAAGCCGCGCGGATGGCACGGGTGCCAACGGGGTTTGCGGCAAGGAAGTCCCGGCAAGTCTTGATCGCAGACTCAAGGTCGCCGCCAGTGAGCATAAAGGAAGTGCCATCCCCGGGACGTACGGTAAAGAATGACTGAACCTGAAGCCACTGGATATCAGCCTTGAGTTTGAGCCTCGCTTCAGCGGAAGCAGAGAGTAACTTGAGGAGATCTTCAAGTTCCAATCGCGCCTGTTGAGGGTTGCCTCCTTGAATAAGTGCATCAGCGAGAAAATATCGGGCGGAGAGCACCTTCTGCCCATTCGGCAGCGGGTTCTGCATTACTTGGCGAGTGGAGCCTGCACCGGCAAAACCTGTCCAGGCAGAATCGAATTCTGACAGATATCCCTGAAAATCCGCAACAGCCTGACCGGCATTACCAGCCTGTTGGATTGCCCGGGCTTTCTTGAACATCACCTCATCACGGAGATCGCGCCCGATCTCCATGGTCAGAGCCTTCTGGTAGAGGCCATAGGCTTTATTGAAGTCCGGGGGTGAAGCACCGGGGTCATTGACCGCGGGTTTGACTGTGAGTTTGTCGGCGAACTGGATAATAACGCCGGCCAACTCTTGTTTACGCTGCGGGGAAAGGATTCGATTCGCTTCGGCCTCATAGATCCCGGCGGCGTCTTTGAAGCGCCTTTGCTCGACCAATGACTGCGCCTTGAGATAGAGCGCTTTATAATACCAGTCAGACTTTTGATCCTGCGCCAGCAAGAGCTCCGCCGTCGCAGTGGACTCTGAAAATTTACCGGCGTGGAAGAGAGCCAATGCCTTCAGATAAGTTGCTTCGTGGAGTCCTGCGTCTTTCGCGGCAATCAATGCATCCGCCGTGATGATGGCCTGAGAGAACTGCTTGGCTCGCATCTCAGCCTGCAACTGGCCTAATGTTGCCGCATCGGCTCCTGAAGAAGATGACGGCAGCAACGTCAGTCCCAGTAGAAAGACTCCCAGAAACAGCCCCACCCGTCGCGAATGCACAAAACCGCCCGAAACCGTTGATGTCTTCATGGCCTGTCCTTTCTGCGATTCACCCACCTGACGTGTGTGATGCAATAGTGTCGTAGTCAGCACAGGTAAGTTATCTATTCGACTGACTCTGAAGTCAAGTTGATAGGAAGGGACTCATTGAGAACGGCAATGGTACCCGACGGTAACGCGGCTCACGCAAGGTTCGCCCTCCAAAAGAAAGAATTAGAAGTGAAAAACAATTCTGCTGGAGGGCGAACCTCGCGTGAGCCGCGTGGGCAGAACGTCCCATGTAAGGCGTGATCAAAAGAATAAATAAAAGCCGTTCACAAAATGAACAATACCTACGGCTCCCACGGCCAGGCCAGTTACCCATAAGGGTTTCTTCTTGAGAAGGGCGGCAATGGAGGAGAGCAGAATCGCGATTTGCAAAAAGATCACGGCCATTCCGAATGCGCCAGAGTGCTTACTGCAAAGGTCACGAAAATCCTCCAGATCCCGCGCCTTTTTTTCTATTTCAGATTTCTCGATTTCGTACTTTTGAACCTTCGACTTATAGGAAGTTATGCGATCCGTGTAATCTTTCTGAAGTTCAGGGGATAAAGACGCGGCATTGGCCTTAAGGTCAAGCTGGAGCTTATCACCCTGCAAATCGTAAATGTACCCCTTGATACTCTTTGCCTGATAATAAGCCCACTGATCAGACGCCTTAGTCTGACTCATGACTGATTTAGTGGAGTGTCCCCCACCCTTAAAGGTGGCCATAGTGGCACACACCGCTAAAATCACCGTTGTTAACGCCAGCCAATTCAGCCATGGTTCTTTTTTATCATCAGCCATAAGACATCCCTCGAAAAATAATCAGGTATCAGAATTTCGGGAAATCACATTTTCGAATAAACCGGACCACCGCCACCCTCGGGTGGAGTCCATTGGATATTCTGCATGGGATCTTTGATCTGGCAGGTCTTACAGTGCAGACAATTGGAGAAATCAATATGAATCCCTTGCTGGTCATCCTTGAGCACATACACTTGTGCAGGACAGAACAGCGTGCAGGGTGCCCCAAATTTCTTAATACAAACTTTGCACTTTTCGGCATCAGGAATTTTCAGATGTGAGGGCTGATTTTCCTCATGGTGCGTCTTGGACAAGAACAAATCCGAGAGCCGATCCATTTGAAGATTCGCTTCATCGGCACCAACTTTGGGTGGCAGGGCGCAGGGCTTCACATCTGCCTTTGCCTTCATGACTTCCCAATCCGGCTCCAAAGCCATCAGCCCGGGCGGCAACAAACCGCCGCTAAATACACTCATACCGACCGCCACCATACCCGGAAGAGAACCGTAGGTAAAGGCCGCACGCACGTTCTTGATCTTCTCCAATTCCTTCCAGGGAGCCGAATCCTTAAGATTTTCCGGGTATTTCTGCATGGCAGCCATGGAGAAATCTTTGCTCTTCCAGCCTTCGAACAAGGCATCGCCTGCGGCAATTCCCGATTGCACCGCCAAATGAACACCCTTCAAGCGTAGGGAATTGCACAACCCCGCCGCATCTCCAACAATCAGGGCTCCATTGGCAACCAATGTCGGAATGGAGTTTAACCCTCCTTCAGGAAGAACTTTGGCGCCGTATTCCAGAACCTTGCCCCCCGCAATATAGGGTAGAACTGACGGATGGTGTTTGAACAACCGGAACATGTCATGGGGACTGGTTGTGGGATTCTTGTAATCCAATGCGGTGACCATTCCAATGGCGACCAGAGTATCGCTCAGACAATAAATGAAACCGCCGCCATATGTTTTGGAATCCAGAGGATATCCGAATGAGTGCATAATCGTACCGGCACGCCCCTTGCACTCAGGCGTTTCAATCAATTCTTTGACGCCCACCGCAAAAGTCTGGGGATTGGCACCTCGCATGCCCTCATCCGTCAGCAACTTCTCGGTCAGAAACCCGCAAGCGCCTTCCCCCAGAACAACCATCGTGGCCATCAGGTCAGGGCCAAGCTCAAAGTTCGCGCGTTGTTCGCCATTTTTATCCAGCCCTTTGTCACCCATGCGGACACCGACAATACGTCCATTCTCGCGCAACAATTCAACAGCAGAAAAGCCTGAGTAGATTTCCGCCCCGGCCTTTTCGCACAAGCTTGCCAGATGGCGGGTTAAGGCGGAAAGCGAAACGATCGGAAAACCTTCCGCATGCATGGTCGGAGGGATCCATGGCACCTTGGTCGAACCGGTGGCCGTTAAATGATGAAAGCTTTCTTTCGTAACTGTGGCGAACTGCGGCAGTCCGGCAAAATCCTCATATTCCAGCAAATCAGCCAGAGAGGACGTATCCACGACGGCACCTGACAGGTTCTGAGCCCCAACTGACGGTGCTTTATCAATAATTAAAATGCTAGGGGCTTGCATGGATCCATCGGGTTCACGCTTCACACGCTTGAGCAATTGCAACACGGTAGAAAGCGTTGCCACTCCACAACCCACACCAATAATATCAAACGACATTGAATCACGAGTCGACATATCAGAAACACTCCTTCATTAAGCACAAACACATACCATCACAACCACTTCAATGTGGGAAAGCAAGTAGCTGCACCGTTTTGGTAGATAAATATATATACCCCGCAACTGTCAAATTGTATTGCTCGTGAAATGTTTCACGATCAATAGCCATTCAATGCACCTTCGGCTTATCGATTTCCTCATTCACATCCTCGTCGGCCAAATGGAACTTATGCATGACTCGGTGAAAAATCGGAGCCAGGACGATCCCCATGATAGAGAGAAACATCAGGCCGCTGAAGATCGCATAAAGCCCGGCAAAGATTTTGGCGGAAGTGGTCGACATTTGATCTACAGGGCCCATCCCGCCCAAGATCATCGCCGCGTTCTCAAATGAGTCAACCCAGCCGAGTCCGGCCAGGATGTGGTAACCGACCATGCCGATCACAAGGGCTATCCCCGCCAGGCACTGTGAAATTGCAAAACAAGCGGCCATCCGCTTGATAAAGGTAGGCAATGATGCCAATGGTTGCCGATGATGTTCGTACATGTCCGCACTGTAACAAGACTGCACCTGATCATCAAGGGACTCATCAAAACTGCACAGCGAGAATCGCCGCGTTCAGCAACTTGGCGGGTACTATACCTAGCAACGTCACAATCACGACGAGGATTACACCCAGTGCCGCGATGCCCCTCTCAAAGTGAAAGACGGGGCGGTTTTCAGGCTCGGTAAAGTAAATGACACGGGCCACCGTCAGATAGTAATAAATGCCTATGGCGGTGTTAATGGCGGTAATGACCACCAACGTCAGGAATCCGCTTTTTAGTGCCTCATTTAATAGTAGCCACTTCCCCATAAACCCGGCAAAGGGCGGGATACCGGCCAACGCAAACATACTAGAGGCCAATATAAAAGCGGCCAGCGGGTTACGCTTGTGCAGGCCGGACAGATCATCAAGGGTCACATTCTCTCCAGCTTTTGACATCTGACAGATCACCAGAAAAGCCGCCAAACTCATGACAACAAAACCAAAAATATAGAACATCGATACCGCATAACCACTTTTCTGCAAAGTCACCAGCCCCAACATCACATAACCTGCATGGGCAATACTCGAATACCCCAACATACGTTTGAGGTCTTTCTGAACCAAGGCAGCCAGATTACCGAAAAACATGGAGCCAATCGCAGCGACCGTAATCACCAGACTCAATGCCTCATTCGAGGATTGGGCGCACATGAGGAACCGGATCAATACGGCCACCACCGCCACCTTGGGTACACCGGCAATAAAGGCTGTCGTTTCGTTTGACGCCCCCTGATACACATCCGGTGCCCACAGGTGCATGGGAAAGGCTGCCAACTTGAAGAAAAGTCCTGCCAGAATAAGTATCATCCCAACCAGTACTGCAGGTTCACCCCAATGTTGAACCAATGCGGGCCCGATTTCGCTGAAATACGTGGAGCCTGTCATCCCATAAAGATAACTCATCCCGAACAATAGAAAACCTGTGGCGACAATACCGAACATCACATACTTTGCCGCTGATTCCATCTGCATACGTAACCCCGGTTGTTCCCGGCGCAGGGGCACCAGCAGGTACAGGGAATAGGATGAGAGTTCCAGGGCGATAAACAGGGTGATCAACTCCACCGCGCTCACCAACAAGGTTAACCCCAGTGAACCCAACAGCAAAAACAGGAAGTATTCAGGCCGAACCTCGGCCCGGATATCCTTCAACTTGTTTCCGAACAGGACCACCGCCAACAATCCCAAGGCAATGAACACCTTGAAAAGCTGTGAGAAAAGGTCCACTCGGTATGCCTGGCAAAACAGATCCCCCGCCAAACACAGGGTTGCGACACTGGACACCAAGGTCAGCAGAGCGGTAATCAACGCAGTACCCGTGGCCAACCGGACACGCCCCTCGCCCAGGCAAACACCAAAGGCTGCCAAGCTCCCGAAGATGAGCACCAGTTCAGGCATAAATAAAATCGGATTCATCGTTTCGTGCATTCCTTCCGCAAATTACATTCCCAAGCCCAATTGGACTTGCATGAGCAGATGTTGGACGCTCACATGCAGCACATTCAAAAACGGAGCGGGCGCCAGACCGATCCACAGAACAAATGCCACTAAAGGCGCCAGCGTAATCATCTCGCGCCAGTTCAAATCCTTAAGGTACGAGGTGTCCGGGTTATTCGTTCCGCCCCAAATCACCCGCTGCAACATGCGCAGCATATAGGCCGCACTCAAAATCACGCCGGGGATAACGATCCAGCCGAGCTTCATGGAATAAGCAAAGCCTCCGACCAGTACCATAAATTCGCCCACAAAACTGTTCGTGCCCGGGAAGGCCAATGAAGAAAGCCCGAAGATTGTCAGCATCGTCACATACACCGGCATTACTTTTCCGATACCGGTCGCATTGGCCAACTCCCGACTATGGGTACGCTCATAAATCATACCCACGCAGAGGAACAAGGCCCCTGTGGTGATGCCATGGTTGATCATCTGCAGGATCGCACCTTCGATGCCACTGATATTCAAAACAAAAATCCCCAGGGTAACAAATCCCATGTGCGCCACACTCGAATAGGCCACCAGTTTCTTCATGTCACTTTGGGCTAACGCCGTGAATCCGCCGTAAATGATGCCAGCCGCAGAAAGCGCCAGCACATAGGGGGCAAACGCCTGAACGCCGAGCGGCGTCATGGGCAGACAGAATCGCAGGAAACCATAGGCGCCCATCTTCAGCAGCACACTGGCCAGCAGCACGCTTCCGGCAGTCGGCGCCTCCACATGCGCCGCAGGCAACCACGTATGGAACGGAAACATCGGGACCTTCACGGCAAAGGCTACAAAAAATGCCAGAAACACCCAGCATTGCAGCGTAAAGGAATAAGGCTGATTCATCAGCTCGGGAATTGAGAACGTATGCGGCTGACTATGCAGGTACAACGCGATTACGGCCACCGGCATCAACACCGAACCAGCCAAAGTGTACAAGAAGAACTTGACCGATGCATAGATCTTCCGCGGCCCGCCCCAGATTCCGATCAACAGGAACATCGGAATCAACATCGCCTCCCAGAAGATGTAGAACAGTACAAAATCCAGTGCCATAAAGACACCCAACATGGCCGTCTCCATGATCAGAATACAGGCCATGAACTCCTTGACACGGGTTCCGATGGCGCGCCATGAACACAGAATGCATAACGGCATCAGCAGGGTGGTCAACAAAACCAGCAAAAGGCTGATCCCATCAATGCCCAGCGCATAATGAATGTTCAACGAAGGAATCCACGCGACTTTTTCGCAGAATTGGTATGACGCCGTCGTAATGTCAAAAGCGGCATAAAGCGGCAGTGATAACACCGCCGTCACCAACGTCACCCCCAACGCCCAGACTTTGGCGGGACTGTCCCCCTTGAGAAACGGTAACAATAGCACTCCTGCCAGAGGCAGAAATGTCAGCAAACTTAAAATCGGCCACTGGCCATTTGTATAAAAACCCATAGCTTACCTCAACGTCATCGCTGTCAACGCATAGGTCAACAACATCACCACGACCACCACGACCGCGCTGAAGATATTGAACTGAAGATTTCTTGTCTGCATGTGGCGAACACGATCCCCCAGATAACGCACTGAGAGCGCTACCCCATCCACCACACCATCAATCACACGCCCATCAAACCACGAGGATACCCGGGCCAACGACATCGTCCAGGCCAGTCCACAGAACCGGTAGAACTCGCTCACCCACTCATCCACCGCCTGGGCCGGTACACGGGACACCCAAGCCACCCCGCGTCCACCCATCCGATAAAACCAGTCCATATCCAGACTGATCGTCGCCTCTGGTTTCAGCTTCTTGATGAAGAGGAAAAAGCCGAGGGCTGTGAATAACAGGATCTGAAGTGTTTCAGATACGTGGTAGGCGGTATACGGATGATAATCCACTTCAAACGGAAGCTTGTCGTAAAGGTACGGCGTATAACACCCGATGAAAATGCACATGAATGACATCAACGCCATGGCCGCGCACATGTTCCAAGGTGGATCCTTCGCGATTTCCCAGGTCTCCTTACTGCAGTTATTCTTACCGAACCAGATAAAGTACGGAACTTTCAACCCGGTATGAAGAAACGTTCCTGCCGATGCCAACATCAGGAGGAATGCCGCCGTCATCTTGTGTTCTTCAAACCCAGCCGCCACAATCATCGACTTACTGACAAATCCGCTGAAGAGCGGGAAGGCCGAAATTGACAGTCCCCCAATCAAGGTAAAGACAAACGCCCAGGGCATTTTCTTATAGAGCCCGCCCAACTCGGAAAACTTACTCTTGCCGGTCATATGCAAAACTGAGCCCGTTCCCATAAACAGGAGTCCCTTATAGAGAATGTGGGCAAAGGCATGTGCGCAGGCACCATTGATCGCCATCTGGGTTCCAATCCCCACGCCGGCAACCATATAACCGACCTGGCTAATAATGTGATAAGCCAGCAAGCGACGGGCATCGTTTTCAAGAACGGCATAAACCACACCGTACAGAGCCATACAGACACCCAATACCACCAGAATCTCCATTCCAGCAAAACCACGGCAGAGCGCATAGACAGCCGTCTTAGTCGTGAACGCGCACATGAACACGGAACCTGTGACAGTCGCTTCACCATAGGCATCCGGCAACCACGCATGCAGAGGCGGCACTGCGGCATTCAGGATGAACCCGATCATGATCAGATAGGTGGAAAGATCGGGATTAAGCACATCCAACTGGGTAAACGTGAGATCCCCGCCCGTGGCGTGGTAACGAAGCAGGATGCCTGCCAGCAAGGCCAGGCCACCAGCCACATGCACCAATAAATACCGGAAGCCCGCACCCAGTGATTGCGGGCGCCGACGCAACCAGATCAGGAACACCGAGGAGAACGCCATCAATTCCCAGAACAGGAACAGCGTCATGAAATCGCCGGCGTAAATGACGCCCAGCGAACCGGCGACATAAACCCAGGCGGCAGAATGCTGCGCGGACTCTTTGACATGCAGGGCATACAAACTGCCCAGCAGGCACATCAGAGACATGATGTAGCCGAATACCTGCGCCAACTTGTCAACACGACCGAACGTCAATGTAAGATCGAGGAATTTGACGGTGCCATGAAGCCCTTGATCCGCTCCCATATTGATAACCTGGGCAAATACAAGTGCCGGTACAAGCAGCAACCAGATGGACCGTGCCCGTCCGCGCAACAATGGCATCACGATGGCGCCCACAATCAGGATCAGCGCCGGATGTAGCCAGAACTCATTCATCGCCATAATAATCTTCCCGTTTCATAATACCCTGGTGTCCGAACCACTTGGATACAAAAATAATAAGAACGCAGGCAACAAAGCCGAATGCCGCCCAGAAGCCAGGAATATGCTCGGCTTTCGTGTGGGCATGCTCCTTATCCACCAACAGCCAATCACCCACCACGAGCAAGGCCAGTACCACGCAGCTCACCACAATAACGACCTTCAGGTGGTTGCGCAGAAAATCGATCAAGGCGACAATCTTCATACGAACACTCCCTTTATGAGATTGAGGAAAAAGTCGGGATAAATACCTACCGCCACTGAGAGTGACGCAGTAATCAGCAACGGCACCACCATGGTTAGCGGGGCTTCCCTCACCCCGTCATACGCATGGGGATCGGCGGGCTTACCGAAAAATGCAGAATACACAACTGGCGCAAAATATCCGATATTCAGGATCGTACTAAGCAACAACACCACCACGATCCCGATTTGTGCGGCATCCATGGCACCCACCAAAAGGAACCACTTGCTGATGAATCCCCCCACTGGCGGCACGCCAATCATGCTCAATGCCGCTATACCGAATGCCGCAAAGGTAAACGGCATCACGCGCCCCAGGCCTTTCATGTCGGAAATATCTTTTTTATGCGATGCCACATAAATGGCGCCAGCACAGAAGAACAGGGTGATCTTGGCGAAGGCATGATTGACGATATGAACAATACCGCCTTCAATCCCCACCGGTGTCAGCAAAGCCACACCCAAAATTACATAGGATAACTGGCTCACCGTGGAATAGGCCAACCGCGCCTTCAGGTTGTTCTTACTCAAGGCGATCAACGATGCCGCCAGAATCGTAAATGACACAAAATAAGCCGTGGGAATCCCCAGATTGAAGTCATCCATCTTGACCACGCCGAACAGGAACAACATCACGCGCGTCGTGGAGAACACACCGACTTTAACAACGGCAACGGCATGCAACAACGCGCTCACGGGCGTGGGGGCCACCATCGCGCCGGGCAACCAGCTATGGAAGGGCATGATGCCGTTCTTGGCAAAGCCCAGAATCAGGCAGATGTAGGTAATCGTCACCATCACGCGGCTGGCATCCGACGGAAAAATGCCATCTCTGATGTTGAGTGAAAAATCAAGTGTTCCGCAGAGGACATAGGTCATGATCATGGCCGGCAGCACCAACCCCTTGGCGGTGGCCGTCAGATAGGTCAGATACTTGCGAGCGCCCTCATACCCTTCCTGGTCCTGATGATGAGCCACCAGCGGATAAGTGCTGATGCTGACAATTTCGTAGAACAGGTAGAGCGTAAAAAGGTTATCCGAGAAGGCACAGCCGATGGCGCCAAAAAGAGCCAGCGCAAAGCAGGCATTGAAGCGGGTCTGGGCATGCTCATGCGAGCCCCGCATGTAGCCCATCGAATAAATGACCGTCACCATCCATAGGGAAGAAGCAACGAGCGCGAAGACCATGGAAAAGGCATCCGCCCGCAACGTCACGCTAACACCGGGTAGAATACTGAAAAGATGATAGACCAACTTTTCACCAGCCAGCACGGCAGGCAGCAGGGAGACCACCGTACCGAACAAAATGGTCGCCGTGATAAACGAGCAGGTCTCGCGCACATTCGGGCGCTTGCCGGTAAGCATCACCGCCGCGGATCCGATCAGGGGCGCAAGAATTGCCAAAAGCAAACGCGGGGTTTCCATGGGAGCGGCCATCGTCATCCTTCCATCTCCTTCAGATCAGAGACATCAATGGAGTGATAATTACGATACACGGCAATCATAATGCTCAGCACAATAGCCGCCTCGGCTGCCGCAATCCCCATGATAAACAACGTAAAAGCTTGGCCGATCACCGGATCAGCCGCGCGGAAGTGGGCAAAAGCCATAAAATTAAGCGAGGCGCCCGCCAGAATCAACTCACCGGAGATCAACATTCCCACCAGTGTGCGATGTCGGATAAAACCAAAGAAACCGATGGCAAACATCAACACACCCACGGTCAGATACGCTGCCAGACTTCCAGGCGCCTGAATTATCAAATTGATGAGAGTCATGATTGAGTCCTCCGTCCCGACCGCGCAACGACCAGTGCCCCCAGAATGGCCAGCAGCAACACCACCGAGATCAGTTCAAACGCGAACCCAAAGCGAGTCAACAGCACTCGCCCAAGATCCTCGACTGTACCGGAATTAATCTGGACGGCCTTCGGCATCCAGTGTGTTCTGGCAATCACCATGATCAGGCCCACCGCCAGCATGCCCGCGACCAGAAAACTGGACAGCCCGATCGCAACATTTCGCGGCAGCATGGACGGCTCATCTTTGGGATCAGCCAGCATCAGCGCGAACATGATCGTGACGCAAATGGCTCCGATGTAAATCAATACCTGCATCAGTGCCAGAAACGGACTATTCAGGAAGACATACAGTCCCGCCAGCCCCATAAACGAAAGAACCAGCCCACTCACACAATATACCAGCCGCCGTGAGGCCGCCGCGATAACCGCACCAGTCAAAGTCACAGCCACCACCCCGATGAAAAGCAGGGATGAGGCCAGTGTGTTGAGCGTTGCAGGGGTCAAGTCAATCGTCATTTTTTCTCCAGCACGCGTTTTAGCAGATCCATCTTGTAATCTTCCTTCTTCCGGGAGGCCAGATTGTATTCCTTTGAAAAGTGAATCGCATCAAAGCTACAACTTTCCACGCAGAGTCCGCACAGACTGCAGGCCGTGAAATCAAGCGTATAGGAGGTCAGCGACTTGCGGGGCGCCCCTTCGGCCTTGGCCCCATCCAGTTTGATGCAGCCTGAGGGGCAGGCCCGCTGACACGCCATACAGACCACGCACTTGGGCTTGCCGGTTGCCTCATCACAGGTCAGATCAATGTGACCGCGATAGCGCGGAGTCATTTTAAGACTTTGCCGGGGATAGTGCACCGTCACGTTCGGGCGGAACCAGTGAAGGAAAGTAATCTTCATCCCCACGCACAGGGTATAAAGCCCGTAAAAAATTTCTTTGAAATAGGTAATCATCAGGTTAAGCCTAGTGGAATAGTTTTAGCATAAAGGCCGTCAGCAACAGGTTAACCAGCGCAAACGGAATAAGAATTTTCCACGACAAGTTCAGAAGCCCGTAAAACTGCGTGCGGGGAAACGACCAGCGCACCCAGATCACGGCAAAGCAAAGGACGTACATTTTGATCAGGAACCAATGGAGCCCAGGAAGCAGGCCAAAGGGGCAATCCCAGCCGCCAAGAAAGAGTATCGTGCCAACGCAGCACCCGACCATGATATTCAAATACTCGGCAACGAAAAACAGACCGAACCCCATCCCCGAATATTCCGTAAAGGCACCAGCCACGAGTTCACTTTCGGCCTCCACCATGTCGAAGGGCGCTCGATTTGTCTCCGCCAGCATACAGATAAAATAGATCAGGAAGGCGATCGGCATCATGATGCTAGCCTTCAGATTTAACACATTCCAGTGCCAAAATCCCCCCATCTGCTGTTCAACAATCGTGTGCAAGTTGAATGTGCGCGTGACGAACACCAGCGAAATCACGACTAATAACATGGGGATTTCGTAGGCAATGTTTTGCGCCACCACCCGCGCGGCCGCAATGCTCGAATACTTGTTATTCGAAGCCCAGCCGCCCAGCAGAATCGCAAACACCCCGAACGCACCGAACGCGAAGATCATCAGAAGTCCCAGATTGAAATTCCGGGGCACAATCATCTCACTGAACGGTATCGTCACCAGACACAGAACCCCCGGCACCACCACCATCACCGGTGCCAGCTTGAACATAATCAGATCGGCTCCCTGCGGGGTCAGGATCTGCTTACCCAAAAGCTTGATTCCGTCCGCCACCGGTTGCAACAGCCCCCACGGCCCCACTTCAATGGGGCCCGGCCGAAGCTGGAACCAAGAGGGAACTTTCCGCTCCACAAGGGTCAGGTACGCCGCATTAAGCAGCGCAAAGGCAAGAAAGCCGACCAAATAGAGGATCAGCCGCACCAATTCCATGATCATGTCACTCGACATTTCTAACCCACTCCCATCCTTAACGGTCTATATCCGGAATCACCAGATCAAAACTTCCCAGAAGCGCCAACGCATCCGGCAGCAACATCCCTGCTGAACATTCGCGGAACAGGCTCATGTTCGAGAAACAAGGTGAACGCAGTTTGAGACGATAGGCATTTTCCGAACCATCGCTCACCACCCGTACCCCGAAACTGCCCCGTGCCGACTCAACGTTGTAATAACAGTCGCCCTTGGCCAGCTTAAGGGTTCGCGGCACCTTCTCCGCCATGATGGGCCCGGCTGGCAGCGAATCGAGTGCCTGTTCAATAATCCGCATACTCTGAACCATCTCCTCAATACGCACCTTATAACGGGCCATGCAATCGCACTCAGTGAAAGACGGAATATCGAAATTGAATTTTAAATAGACCGAGTATGGTTCCACTTTGCGCACATCATAGGAAACCCCGGACCCGCGAATCACGGGCCCCGTGGCACCATACTTGCGGCAGGTCTCGGCCGATATGAGGCCAATCCCCTCCACCCGTTTACGGAAGATAATGTTCTTGGTAACAAAGGCATCATACATCGGCATCCGGGAGCGCAGACGGGTGATAAACGACCTTGTCCCTGCAACAAAGTCATCGTCAATATCATTACAGACGCCACCGAACCGGTAATAGCAGAAGGTCAAGCGCGCGCCGGTAACGGATTCAAGCAGGTCAAGAATCTGTTCGCGGTCATCAAAACAATACAGGAGCGGCGTGAACCCGCCTAGATCGACCAGAAAGGCACCCAGCCACAACAAATGGCTGGCGACACGATTCAGCTCCGAGGTGATCACACGGATATATTCAGCACGTTCCGGCACCGTAATCCCTGCCAACCGCTCCACCGCGCCCACATAACCATGGCCATTGAAAAGGGCCGCCACATAATCAATGCGACCGGTATTGGGCAGAAACTTCGCATAGGAGCGGTTTTCCCCCATCTTCTCATGCATGCGGTGCCCGTAACCAATCACCGGCTCCGCATCTACAATGTACTCACCATCCATGGTAAGCTTGATGCGCAACACACCATGAGTGGCTGGATGCTGGGGCCCCAAATTGAGTACAAACGTTTCGTTCAGAACACTTTGTGCGTCAATACTCACGCTGTAAAATCCTTTCGCAGCGGGTGAAAGCGGGCATCTTCCGGCAATAGTAACGGAATCAGTTGCGGATGCCCTAAAAAGATAATCCCAAAGAAATCATGGGTTTCTCGCTCATGCCAGTTGGCCCCGCCATAAATGTGGGAAATGGTCGGCAGTTCCGGCTTGTCACGGGAAATCCGGACCCGGACGGTCACTCGTTCACCTGAGTCGACATGGGTGAAATCATAGACCACTTCAAATTGACGTTCAGCCAGCCAATCAACCCCGGTGATCGCCTCAAGCATCCAGTTTGCCTCATCCAGGATTTTGACAGCCTCCACCACACGCTCTGCTGATACCGTCACATCCAGATCAATCCCCTTGGTCGCATGCGGGGTTTCGTTCACCAGTGGCACCGGAGCACCGGCCTCGGCGCCAACGACGGGCGCGGGGGTTCCGCGCACGGCAATCGCTTCAAACTTTGATTTCAGGGGGAGTATCTTCATGGGGTTTATCGGGCCTCCACGGTCGGGAAACAACGTTTGCCACGAAGCTTCTCCTCAAGCGTGAGGATCCCTTCGATCAAGGCCTCAGGCCGCGGAGGACAACCCGGCACATAAACATCCACAGGAATGAGCTTATCCACACCCTCGACAATGCCATATTGGCCGGGGAACTTAAAAGGGCCGCCGGAGATGGCACAATTTCCCATAGCCAGCACCCACTTGGGCTCAGGCATCTGATCATAAAGCGTCACCACCGCAGGCGCCATTTTGCGACTGATGGTTCCGCTCACGATCATCAGATCGCTCTGGCGCGGAGAAGGCCGGAAGACTTCACAGCCAAACCGGGCCATATCAAATCGAGAAGCACCTGTCGCCATCATCTCAATGGCACAGCAGGCCAACCCGAAAGTCATCGGCCACAGTGAATTGGCGCGAGCCATATTCAACACATCATCAAGCATTGCGAAGTGGATTAAGCCTGGGGGGACTTCAACTTGCTTTTCCATGAAAAAACGCCTTTCTTCCAAGCATAAACAATCACCAACGCCAGGATCCCGACAAAAAGCAGAACTTCTCCAAAATCCAACCAACCGGGGGTTTCGTTGTAGACAAGGGCTACAGGAAACAGGAAAAGGACGTCAACGGAGAACGCCACAAATATCAGTGCATAAAGATAATAAACGACCCCGTACCGGATCCAGGCATGCCCGATGGGCGCCACCCCGCACTCAATGCTCCGCAGGGTTTTCTGATAGACCGTCCGGGTACGCTTCGGTGCAAGCAACCAAGCCATCACCATGGCGCCAAGACCGATAACCAGTCCAGCCAAAAGGAAGGCCAGTAAATAAATTAAGCTCCAAACAACGGTATTGGTCATAAACAAAATTGCTCCGTCCCCCACCCACCCAACCAGCCATAAAAGCCGGAATTGATATCACTCCAATGGCACCAGATCAACAAAAAAAGGGAATTATTACTAATTCTATCAGTCTAATAGCCTACCCTCTATTTTGCCTTCTCTGAATCAAGGGTTCTTTCTGAAATTTTGCAGACAAGCCGGTCAAAGAGGTAACCGTGGAAGGGCAGGAAAATATACCAGTAGAGCTTCCCGTACCAGGTGTCCGTATCATAATAAGCAACCACCGAAAGCCGGTTGCCGTTGGCTTCAGGCTCAATACTGAACTTGAGCCAGGCGAATCCGGGTAGTTTCATCTCGGCCCGGAGCAATACCATCCGGTTCTTATGCAAAGACTCCACCCTCCAGAAATCGACCACATCATTCACACGCAAGGTGGATAAACTTCGCCGTCCACGTGTCGTGCCCACCCCCATAAGGAGCTTGTCCAGCATACCCCTGAGCCGCCACATCCAGTTTCCATGTGACCAACCTTCTTTGCCTCCGATCAGACAAACGGATCGGAACAGATCATGACTACTTCTCGCCGACACCACCGAGGCCGAAGCGGTAAATCGGGGAGGATGAGTCAGTTCATGCAGCTTGACACTATACTCATGATGGGGGGGATACGAATCTGACCACCGGGTATGTACTGAGTCCTGGGCTTCATGAACCAGGGCTTCCCGTACGGCATCCCTGTAGGGGATCTGACGAAATGGGATCAGCGTGGTAATTCGCGAGTCAAGACACACCACATCATTTCTCAGCCCCTCCATCAAACTGCGCGTGATCGGAGCGGGCACAGGAGTCAATAAGCCGCACATATACGCGTATAACCTGACATCTGACAGGAAAATTGGGATGAAAAGGCGCTTTTTTCCCAGCACCTCCGCAACGACCCGTAACATTTCCTCGTAGGATAGAATGTCGGGTCCTCCAATGTCATAGGACTGTCCGGCAGTTTCGGGACGCTCCAGCACGCCCACGAGATACCTGATGACATCCCGAATGCTGATCGGCTGGCATTTGGTACGCCCCCACCAGGGGATGGCGATCACAGCCAGTCGCCGGACAAGATGTTGAATGATTTCGTAGGAGGCGCTTCCGGACCCGATAATGACAGCGGCCCGCAGAACGGTCGTCGGGACGGTGCCATTACCCAATTCCATCGCCACATGCATCCGGCTCCGCAGGTGAGGCGAGAGAACCGTACGCACATCCCCCAGTCCTCCCAGATAGATAATGCGCGAAACCCCGTTCGCAGTGGCTGCAATCCTGAAGTTTAATGCATTGGCGTGATCAGAGGCTTCAAATTCTTTGGGGCCCAGTAACAGGGAATGAATCAAGTAGTAGGCCGAATGAATCCCCTTCAGGGCCGAGGTCAACGAGGCTACATCCGAGGCGTCAGCCACCACAATCTCCGCCTCGGGCCAGCGCTCGGCATGTTCCGGCGACGCCTTTCTGACCATGACGCGTACAGTATACCCGCGGGCAAGGAGCTCATGGATCAATCTGCCTCCAATGTACCCTGTTCCGCCAGTCACTAATATCGGACCATCAGAGGGCCGGGGTTGCGTCGGCAAATCGACACAATACAAGGGTTCATGACTGGCGCCGCCAACTCCATTGGATATCGCGTGCTTCAAACTCATGAATCACTTAGGAGTCATACATCCTGGAATTGAGACCAGGCTGAGCTCTTTATTGTTCATAGTGTTCGTTACCTATTGACACGGCCGGAGGCATTGCCCTTCATGAGTGCAAGAACCTCTTCTTTCGTCACATAATTGAAATCGCCCTTAATCGAATGCTTGAGACAGCTTGCGGCAGCCGCAAACGCCAGGGCTTTCTCCGGGACGCACAGGTCAGGATTATTGAGCCCATAAATCAGACCGGCGGCAAAAGAATCCCCGCCCCCGACCCTGTCCACAATGTTGGCAATATCATAGGGCGAATAGTCACCGTTCTCGTTAAGCGGTCCATAGCTGGCTTTGCCGGAATCCGCATCGAATAGCATCGCCCCCCATTTATTATGAGTTGCAGACAGGCTTTCACGCAGCGTAATGGCAATATATTTCGCCTTGGGAAATTTTGACGCGAGTTTGATGGCCACCTCCTTGTAGTCCGAGTAATCAATCACGCCTTTTTCGGCACTACTTTTACTTGAGTGGATCCCGAAAACATCGGCCGCATCTTCCTCGTTACCAATGATCAGGGTGGCAAGAGCTGTTATTTCGCTCATGCATTTTCCCGCCAATTCCTTGGACGTAGACCCTTTACCCCAATTCCATAATTTTTTCCGGAAATTAATATCCACCGAAACCGGGACTCCACGTTTCACCGCCTGAGCCGCAAATTCAAGCGTGGCAAGATACGCTTTTTCACTCAAGGCGGGCGTAATTCCGCTCAAATGAAGCCATTTGGCATCTCTAAGAATTCCCTCGTAATCATATTCCTCAGGGCCGGTCTGCGAAATGACGGAACCCTCGCGGTCATACACCACATTTGAGGCTCTTTGGTTGGCACCGGTCTCCACAAAATAGATACCCATTCTTCCTGACTTCTTGTAGTAAATTTTATCCACGCCGACACCGAGCGATTTCATCTGCGCGGCAAACGATTCCGAAACCGGGTTGTCCGGCAGGGCAGTCGCATATCTGGACTTTTCACCAAAAATCGCAAGAGAGGCACAGACATTCGCCTCGCCCCCTCCGAATGTGGCCTCCAGCGCTCCAGGCAATACCTGTTTCAAACGCATGAATTCCCGGGGGCAAAGCCTGAGCATCACTTCTCCAAAACCGACAATATATTTTGAACTCATTTATAGAATATCCTTACTTGTTACTCATCCATGTTTTTTTGTATTTAACAATAGCCCCTGAGCCCGCGCCACAGTTGTTTTAATACTGCCCCGCTTTTGCTCAACCCACGCGGACGCACGATCTCCATAAGTCTTTCGCATCGTTTCATCGGCAAGCAGCTGATCCAGTATCTCTCGCAACTCTGCCTCGGACCCAACCTGAATCAAGGCATCCGCCGCCTTAAACTCACGGACAATGTCCGCAAAGTTTTCCATATTCGGTCCGACCACCACGGGTCTTCCGCACACCGCAGGTTCAATGATGTTCTGGCCCCCATGCTGGGTCAAGCTCTTCCCGATAAAAATCACCGTCGCCGCCGTATACAAATGCTTCAATTCACCCGTGGTATCGACCAGTAACACCTCAGGTGACTCACCGTCAATGGCCGCGTCGGCCTTACTCCGCTGGACGAACTTGAGACCCCGCTGTGCGATCATCGCCACCACCTCTTCACGTCGCTCGGCATGGCGCGGAACCAATACCAGTTTCAAGCCGGCATGTAACGATTTCGCCTGCACGAAATATTCCAACAGGACATCCTCTTCACCCGGCCAGGTGGAGCCGCCCAGTAAAATCAAATCACCCGGGCCCATTCGTCCGGAGGCGAGAATCGCTGAAGCCGTCGCCAGGTCTCCGGGCTCCTTGAGTGCCACATCATACTTGGCACTACCCGTCTCCTGCACATGTTCCGGGGCGGCTCCAAGCGCCAGGTATCGGTCCCGGTCTTGCGGACCTTGAACACAAAGATGATCCACCATTCTCAGTAAGGGGGTAAAGAGCCAGCGGAGTCGGTGATAACCTTTAAAGGACCTGTCGGACATGCGACCATTGATCAATAACACAGGAATGCCCCGTGCCTTACTCATCCGGATCAGGTTCGGCCAGAACTCACATTCCGTCAGTACCAGCATTTTCGGGTTAAGCAGGCATAGCACACGCCGAATGACCCAGTGAAAATCAACCGGAAAATACACCAGGACATCCACTTTGTTTAAAGCCTTTGACGCCAGGGTGTGCGCCGTGGAAGTATTGACGGTCATTACAAACGCAATGTCAGGTTGAACCTGCCGCCATTCCTCCATAAACCGGAGCGCCACATAGGTTTCCCCCACACTCACAGCGTGCACCCAGACTCGGGGTCGTTCACGGATGCGAGCCTTCAGCCCGACGTCATAGATCCCCAACCGTTGCATGAATCCTTTAGCGTAACCACCCCGACGACACATCCTGAACAGAAAATAGGGCAACATCGCCAGAAACAAAACTGGAAACAATAAATTGTAAATCAGCCAAATCATAATATTTCACCAAAACCCTGCTTACTCCTCTTCCCACTGCTCACTGCCCACTGCTTACTGCCCACTGCTTACTGCCCACTGCTTACTGCCCACTGCTTACTGCCCCCTGTCATCTACGCTCGTGGATGCGCATCATCGTATACTTTCTTCAATTTTTCCACCGTTACATGCGTATAGATCTGGGTGGTCGAAAGGCTAGCATGGCCCAGGAGTTCCTGCACACTGCGCAAATCGGCTCCAGCATCCAACATGTGGGTTGCAAAGGAATGGCGTAACGAATGGGGTGAAATATCGGGATTCAGGTTGGCGCCAAGCAGGTATTTCTTCAACAACCGCTCAACAGACCGGCTTGTCAGCTTGCCCCCATGCACATTCAGAAAGAGCGGACGGTCGTTCGGGCGCCGCCGTTCGATCTCCGGCCAAAGTTCATTGCGAAGCGCCAGCGAAACACGCAGAGCCTTGGCCGCCGGCCGCCCCAGGGCGCACAGTCGTTCCTTTTTGCCTTTTCCCCGCACCTGCACGACCCCGCTCAACGAGTCCACCTGCGGCTCCAGCAGACTCACAATTTCAGTAATACGCCCGCCGGTGCTATACAGGACTTCGAGAAGAGCCTGATCGCGCAAGGCGCAATATTCCACAAGCTTTCGCTCCCGGACCTGCGTGGGCTTTTTGACATCCCCCCACAACTTCATGGGCATTTCCAGCAGTCGGTTGATCTCATCACGTGACAGGAAATTCGGAAGCTTTTTGGCACGCTTAGGGGCCTTCAACCCGGCGAACGGATTCAACGCCACCATCGACTCGCGCTCCATAAATTTATAGAACGCTCGCAAACTGGATAATTTTCGGGACGTGGTGGTGGCTTCACTCCCCCGCTTCTGAAAATCGACCAGAAAGGCACGCGCTTTAAACCGATCCACGGTCCCCCAGGCATAGGGGGGTAGTGCATCACCCGTCCAGGCGAACTGGACAAACTGGGCGATATCCATGATATAATTAACAATGGTATGGCGTGAGGCATTCCGTTCATGTTCCAAATGCGCGGCATACTGCGACACACAGGGGTCGTCTGTCATCATGGCTCCCCCCTTCCCTGCCCCTCCGGGCGCAGAGACAGCGGAAGCCGAGGGAATGTGGTCAGGTTTGCGGGTTAGAGATTGATCTTTTGGTTCCATGACCGGACTCATAAATGTTCTTCCACTTTCAGTATACGGTAATGTTGGAGGGGGCCTCCGCCGCAAGGCAAGGCCAACCTTGCGATTATAGGACTCTGGGGAAAGCACCAATGCGGGACGGTGGCCCGCCTGCTCATGACCAGCCTGCGGAGTGAACGAAAGCCAGACGATATCGCCACGTTTCGGGCAATTGGACTTTTGTGATCATGCTATTCATCTCCTCGTGTATCTACTATAAAGATACGCTCCTAGTTATGTGACTACAAGCTAAACATGATCTTTCTGGTGTTTGGGATTGGCTTTTATGAAATCTCCCGTAGTTTTGGGTGACACGCATCCTTGACCCCGTTATATGATTAGTTTAAATTAATAAACCTTACTTGGGTGATCAATTCAGTTCATGAAGAGACTCGCACTAATATCACTGTTTTTGTTTGCTTATCTACTGTCCTGTTCTGCAGAACGACAAGAATGGAACGAACGCGCCCGCGTCATGTATCCCTCTGGCAATCTGACACTAACCGCCCGCTGGAATGCTGACAACGGACTGCGTCTCCGACTGACCCCCACGAATTCCATTAACTCTGTAATCCTGAATCTGAACCCCAAAAAGCCTTTTATTCAGTTTGAACCCAAAGATTGTTATCCCCAGGTTCCCATTGATGTATCGCAGTTCAATTTGGATACATTTCCCACCGGCAACAGGGAGTCCATCCAAGTGACAATCAAGTTCAGGCAGGAAACCTGGAGCATCTACATCGGGGACCGACCGATCATCGTGTTGCCCGCACCATTCCACCCTCCCGCCATCGTTTACCAATCGTCCGATACTCTGCCCACCACACTAAAGATGGAACCCCGCTTCCAAAAGACAGACGACTTCGTTTTCCACGATGATTTTCTAGTGTCCGAAGGCGACGAAAATGAACTGGCCGCATGGGAAGTGCAATCTGGCATATGGGACCTGCATTCCGTGGTGGACGACTTTACTCCAGGCCAACCTCGCAGAATCAAGGATAGGTCTAATGCCAGAGCCAACGAAAAAACCAACGAAAAAGCCAAACGCAAGCCCACCGCCTCCATGAGCCCCAACTTCTACTCGTTGCAGGGCTCCGGCACCAATGCCGTTCTGATAACCGGCTATGACTTCTACGACTCCTATACAATTGAAGGAGCCTTGCAAATCGGTTATGGCGAGGGAGGGCTGGTGTTCGACTGCACCGACTCGGGGGGATACCATGCCTTCACCGTTCAACCAGGCGATGATTCCGATACCGTCCGTTTGAGCCTCTGGAACACTGATTTTTCCAACGCCACCTCACGCACCGAACTGGCGGCTGCCACCACCGAAATCATGAACGGGCAATGGGTCAGGCTTAAGGTTCGCACCTTCCAGAATCGGATACAGTGCTTTGTCGACAAAACCAAGATCATAGACATTCCCGCAGAACTGCCGGTGGGCGGGCGCTTCGGGCTGTTCGCCGATTCGGACGTCCCGCTGCTTTTCGACGACGTTACCGCTCACTCGAATCACGATCTGGACTTTCTCGGGTTGAATGACATCCATCGCCACACGGTGGCCGAAAACGGGCAATTCTTTCCCCGCCGCGGATTCTTCAGCCTCTTTGCGCCTCGGGCGACCCCTTTTCTCTCACCTCCCCGGTCCAGTGCTCCGCAATGGTTGATTGTCGGGGCCACTTCTCATGGAGCGCATGTTTTCTCCACAGAGTTCACATCTCTCGATGCTTCCTGTAACATCGGCCTCATTGCCGGTTATGTCAGCAGTAATCACCCTTACCTGCGCTTTACCTGCCGCCGCACCGCCGCCGTCGAGACGTTTCGACTCGAAACCGTCAGCCCCACCAACGCCACCACTCTAAAGGAGTTGAGTCTGCCACGGTTCCCCTTGACGGCGGATACGCCTGAAACCATCAACCTCATGTGTGATGCCACATCAGGAAACGAACTTCGGTGTTATCGGAACAAGGAACTGGTTCTTGTGCATCACACTCCAACACCCGTCGGAGGAGCCTCAGGGCTCTATGTCGGGCCGGACAACAAAGTGCAAATTGCCCATCCTGAGTATAATTTCGAGCGGTCCGATCTTTACACGGATCAGTTTGAAAAGAACACCATCTTCGTTACTGATAATTTCATGCGCCACTGGTCATCCCCCGAAGGCCAGTGGAACGATGTGACCAATGGCACCGTCTGGTATAAAGGCGACGTCTTCGGACGCGTGTCAGTGCATATGCCGCTGGTCGACAATTCCACGGTTCATTTAGGCGTGGCGGACGGTGCCACGACCGGCGAATGGGTGGTTACCGTCACGAATCAGATCCTTTCGATAAAACAAGGCTCAGAACTGACGACATCGATAGCCCCTGTCGCCGCCATCCCCACCAATCGCATCACAGGCTTCGTTGGTTTGGCGACCAATAATGTCGTTGGCTACACCATTCACGCAGAGGGACTATGGATCTGGCTGACGAGTGGAAAAGAGTTGCTCTTTGAACACTCCTTGCCCGCGCCATTACAAGGGCGCCACATTATGATCAAAGGCTTTTCCACGGCAAAGTTGGCCTCCAGTCTGGTGGAACGGTACAACGTAAAGGATTTCCTCTTTAAGGAGTCACTCCACGAATGGACTCGCAACGGCGGCCGCTGGGAGATCATCAACCGGTTCAACTGCGATCCGCGCTGGTCGCACATGAACGGAGAATCCTCCAATACCCTGGCAGCAATCTGGAGCAAATACCGGTTCCGTGGTGACTTCTGCGTGGAAATGTACGCTGGCACCCGCCACGCCTACGAGAGCACCCCCGGGGATTTTAACCTGACGGTCATGAATCGCGATACAACCCCGAGCCAAGGGTACACCGTTACCTGTTCCGGCTGGGATTATGACCTGTCACGTCTCTACACCAAGCTTTATCGTAACGGTGAAATGTTGACCCAGTCCGACGCTTACTGTGCCCCGCGTGTCAGGGAGGGTGGCAAACGCAAGGTGCATCTCCCGCTGATAGGTACTAATCGCGATGTTCATGGGGCCTGGTACTATATTAAGTTCCGTCGCACCGGCAAGAAACTTGAGTTTTATTTCGACAACGAACTGATCTTCAGCGCCACCGATCCTGAGCCACTCAGCGAAGGCTCCATGGGCGTCTGGACGTTCATGAATTCCATCATGGTGGCACGAGTCAAGATCGCCGCGGAATCAGTCACCCCGCGACCCGTCACCTTCAAGCCGGTAGCCCTACGCAGTATTCTCACCCCTGCCGGCCCCACCCCGGCGACCACCAACCATCCCTCAACACCGCTCGCCTCAAACAGTGACCGCACAACGGGCCCCATGGATCGGGACTCGTGGGAAGTTGATGACCCGGTCTCACAGGCTCGCCTCGACTGGATGACTCCAACCAACTCCAGTCCCTATTTCGCGGTAACAAGCATTCTTGGCAGCGGTTCCCTTTTGACCCGCTGCACACTCCCCCCAGTCCCCTATTCCAGTCTTGCAGGCTGGCGTTTCGACGTCAAACGAACCGATCGGGGTCAGTTCAATCTGTATTATTCCATCGGCCGCCGCAACACCCAGGGAACCTATACACCGGAACGATTCTATTTCCACCAATTATCGGGTGAAAGTTTTTCAAAGGGCAAGTATCAACTAACAGGACAAACGGCTGTGCCAGGAAGCGCCCCCATCAATGGAATTACTGCATGGCACACCAACGGAAACTGGACGACCGCAACGGCTTGGATCCCTGTTGCAGACTGGGCCGCATCTATCAACGACTCCAACGTCCTCGTCAAGATTGAAGGATTGGGCAACCTACAAGCCGGTTACATCGTACAAGGGCTGACAGGCAACGGGCCTGGCGAAGGCTACGCGATCAAAAACTTCGCCTCCATCCCGCACCATGCCGCAACGACACAGCCTCTCTCATGTGCATGGAGCAAACAGCAACCAGACACCATCGAATTCCGGTCAACATCCGGTTCACCCGACCGTGCCCTTGCCGGCGCAACCGTCACCATTGCATCAACCAGTGCTTACACACGATTTCTGCCACCCAATACTCTGGAGGCCTCTGTGCCACGTGTGAGCGACGCCGCCACCGGACCCGTCTCGAATCTCATAGTCAAAGTTGTCCATGGTACCAACACCTGTGTATTCGCCTTGAAATGGGCTGACGCCACGCAGCGCACACCCCCAATGCTCCTGAAATTGGATGGCATCAGCCCGCTGATTGAATCATTCGAATCGCGTAAAGTCTGCGGTAGACAACCCTCTCAACGCACCCTGATATCCGATTGCGACCCCGTCCAACAAAGTTTCCTAACCACATATAATCAGGGCACTGCGCAACGCCTGAGTAGCTATTTCGAGGCTCCCCTGCCGTTCGCCCGGTATCCAGTGGTGCAGTTCCGGTATCGCGGAACATCCATGGCCCGAGTGTCGCTCGACTGTGGGTCGGTTGGCCCCGTCCGCCTGAGCGAACCGGACGGACCGGCGCGCGGGGTTCGTGGTGCCGGCAACCTGATCTTGGACAACCAGTGGCACACCTGGTGGGGACTAGTCACCGATGCATTGATCGAGAAGCCCTGCCAACCGGGGGTATTCAACGCGAGCGGACTCCGGTTCGGCTCGGTCAACAGTGTTGACCAAACCGGCCTATACACGGAACTCAGCTTGGACGACCTGATGGCGGGACCCTCCGTGGCAAAGGACGAACAACTGGCCTTCACCCCGCACTACTTTGATTTTGAGGGTGTCACAAAGGTTCAAATGGCACTCCGAAACGGCCCGGAGGACTACCCGTCCCTGAATTCCGCCCAATGCGCGGATCTCATTTGGCGCGACATCCCTAACAATCAACAGACTATGCCTGACATCAAATCCCTGAGAAATGGCTTGGCGCACATTTTCCTCAAAGCCGCGAATTACAGGGACGCCGTTTCGCCGGTCACATCGATCCCATTCTTGATAGACCGAACGCCTCCATCCGCTACCGGTACCTTTGAACCAGCCACCAACGCCATGGGCAACGGTTCCTCTCTGTGCGTAAAATTCAAGACGGATGGCGAGGCCCCTCTGGATATGGAAGCGCTTAAACTCAAATGGAACGATACCATCGTCCCCATCACTCACACGCTGGGCTCAACCCTAAGCCATTCAACTAATTACGACATCCTCGCGTTGAACTGGTCACTTATTTTCCGCCAACAATTGAATCAGGCGGACTCCGGCCAAGCCTTTAAAATCATCCTGTCGGAAATCAAGGATGGTGCGGGGAACGTCTTGCCCGACCTGGAATTCCCTCGCCGGATCAATTACGCTGCCGATCATACGCCCCCAACAGTGCTGTCTGCCTCTTATCCCTCGAACATATTCTGGACAACGGTCAGCGCAAGAATGGCAGAAACTAATCCTCCCTTTACCTCACTAGCCGGCGGGACTACAACCTTGGAATGCCAACTGGGCGAAGCTCCCTATCTTTCGCTGGTATCCGGAACTTCAACCGGAGCCATGACGCATGTGTTTTCCCCAAAATGGAACGTTCAGCGTTACCCCTTTCTCGCGTTTCAACTGCGACACCCCGTATTGATCTCTAACGAAAATCCCCGCGTCGCTATCATTCTGGAGACTGAAACGACCAATACGTTTAAATTTAGTCTGTCTGAAATTCCAGCGGACGCCATTCTCCAGGCCCCTCCCCGACCCTTGACTTGGGCCTCAAATGCCTGGCAATCATTCATCATTGATGCGGGCAAACTTCTCAAAAACCAGTTGCCGGCAGGATCTACGAACCAGTTTGTAGTAAAAAACCTGACCTTCATCTCTGACGGCAATGACAAACGCTTCCGGCAGCAACTGCAAAGCGTATTTGTCTTTGCCCCATGGAGTCCCACTGACCTGATAGAAATGGACGCCTATGATGAGAGTGGTATCGCCGGAATCCAATGGGAAAACACACTACAGACAAACGGCATGAGTCTGACGCCCTACTCCTTGCCCGCATCGGTTAAAGAAACCGGATGGCTGACATTGCGCGTACGGGATAAAGCTGGCAATCTATCCATGCCGCTGCATGTAGTGATTTTCGGCCGAGAACAGGAAAATAAATAATGGTTACAAAAGTCAAAATCCCAAAACTGACCGAAAACGACGAAGAACAGGCAATCACCGCCTGGCTGAAAAAAAAGGGAGAGTACGTCAATAAGGGAGATCCGCTGATCGAACTGTCCACTAGTAAGGTGGCATTCGAGTTGGAAGCACCACGCTCGGGAGTGTTGCTTGCAACACTGGCCGAAGTGAAGAGTAGTCTCCCGGCAGGATACGTTGTCGCCCTTATCGGAGACACGATCGACAGTTTGCCTGATGTGAGCGCCTCTAACCGCCGTCTGATGGAGACGCTAACACGGAAGGTTCAAAACGTTTCCTTGGAAAAAGGCAAACAAGCCGGAGCCGTGACCGGCGCACTCCGGGCCACTCCCGCCGCACGCCGACTCGCCCGTGAACACGGAACGGATCTCGCACTGGTGCAGGCTAAGTACAAGGTGGAGGTAATCACTGAAAACGTGCTGAACAAATACCTGATGGAGAAGAAGTAACCCAAAACATCTCATGAAACTAAAAGGTAAAGTGGCCATTGTAACCGGTGGTGCGCGTGGTATTGGCCGGGCCGTGGCATTGGCACTGGGAACCGAAGGCGTCCATGTGGTGGTGAACTACGTTAATCAGGCGGCGGCCGCCGAGGAAGTCGCCGTCCTTATCCGCGGTTTTGGCCAACAGGCCCTTCCCTTCAAGGCTGATGTGCGTCATCTGGATCAGGTCAAAGCTATGATTGAACAGACAAAGCAAGCACTGGGACGGGTGGATATCCTGGTAAATAACGCGGGAATTATCCGCGATAACTACGTCACCTTCATGAAGGACGAGGAGTGGAACGACGTGCTGGACGTTGATTTGAAAGGGGCCTATCACTGCATCAAGGCGGTGGGCCGCGAGATGATCCGGCAGAAGTCCGGACGCATCATCAACATCTCCTCTGACGCCGGACTGATGGGCGACATGATGCGCGCCAATTATGCATCAGCCAAGGCCGGCCTGATCGGGTTGACAAAATCCGTGGCGCGGGAATTCGCTCCCTCTGGCATCACGGTTAACGCCGTGTCCCCCGGTATTATCGAAACAGACCTGATTGCCGGCATGTCGGCAACACGCCGAACGAAGCAACTGGAGCGCATTCCCCAGGGTCGCTTCGGTCAACCCGATGAAGTCGCCCGTGTCGTCGCCTTCCTCGCCTCAGACGAAGCGCACTACATCACCGGCCAAGTTCTGTGTGTGGATGGAGGGCTGCACATTTGAAAACAATCGTCGTCACAGGGATGGGTGCTGTATCACCGTATGGAATCGGAGTGCCGCGCCTGTGGGAGGCCTTATGCAACGGTGAATCGGCCATCGGGGACCTGACCCGGTTCGACCTCAAGGATTTCGCCTATACACGGGGCGGAGAAATTCGCGATTTTCACCTGCCACAGGACTGCGCCGCAACAGGCGCAAATACCGACCTTGCCACGCAGTTCATGTTGGCGGCGGCGGCAGAGGCGCTTCGGGATGGCGTCCCTGACCCGGCCGAAACCGGAGTGGTGCTTGCCACTAATTTCGGCGGCATCATCTCCGGCGAAAATGTCATTACCGACCTGTCAGGCAAGGACACGGCACAACCGTCAGACTATTCAGAATCTTTGTTCCAGTCCTGCGCTGACCATGTCGCCAAACAATGGCATCTCGGCGGCCCCCGCTTCGTGTTGTCTCTATCGTGTGCCTCAGGCACGGCGGCGATCGGTTACGGGATGGACCTCATCCGGCATGGACATGCCAAAGCCGTGCTGACAGGCGGGTACGACGCCCTGTCCCGATTCGCCTGGAGCGGGTTGAGTGCCCTGCGAACCATGACCAAAGACGCGCTTCGCCCGTTTGATAAGAACCGCTCCGGTACGCTGTTCAGTGAAGGCGCAGGAGCCCTGCTGCTTGAAGACGCGGAATCCGCCCGCAAACGCGGGGCCACGATCTATGCCGAGATCGCGGGATACGGGGCCAATAACAACGCCTTTCACATGACCGCTCCGGCCAAAGAGGGAGCGGGTTCAGCCGCCGTCATGCAGATGGCACTCCACGACGCACGAATGAAACCGGAGGAAATTGACCACATCAACGCCCATGGCACCGGAACCAAACCCAATGATGTCACCGAGACACAGGCCATCAAAAAAGTATTCGGTACGCACGCCTATGCGATGCCCATTACCTCAATCAAGTCGTCATCCGGCCACATGCTGGGCGCAGCCGGCAGTATCGAGGCCATCGCCTCGATCCTGTCGATCAGGAACCGGGTGATCCCGCCGACCACAAACTACCGCGATCCGGATCCTGAATGCGATCTGCCCTGTGTCGCCAATGTCAAAAAGAGCATGGACCTCCGGGCTGTCCTGTCAAACTCGGCGGGCATCGGCGGCTGTAATGCGGCCGTGATTTTCCGGAGGGCAGAATGAAAACCAGGGAAGATAAAGGCGTGTTCATTACAGGGGTGGGACCAGTCAGTTCCATCGGCATCGGACGAGAAGCGTTCATGGAGGGCGTACGCCGCTACCGGAGCGGCATCGGACAATTTGCCGCCGAGATCAGCGATTTCAACGTGGTGGACTACCTGGAAACTGAAAAAGCCTATCTGGACCGCGCTTCACAACTCGCCTTTGCGGGCATGAGCCTGGCGATTGAAGATGCCAATCTTGACCTTAAGAATATGGATCGCTCCTCCATGGGCTTGATTCTGGGTTCCGCAACCGGCTGTCTCGCAAGCACCCAGCTCTTCTTCACCGATTACCTCGAGAAAGGCCCCCGCTTTGTCAAACCGATACTCTTCCCCCATGCCTACGCCAACACCACCATCAGCCTGCTGGCAATCGAGTATGGCCTGAATGGCTATCATCTCAATTTATCATCCGGGGCCACGTCTTCATCCGGCGCACTTTTGCAGGCTTATGACATGGTCCGGACGGGCCGGTGCCCGCTGGTCTTCGCCGGCGGGTTCGAAGCCCTGAGCCCGATGCTCCTGCGGGGAACTGAATTGAATGATGACCAACAAGGATTCATGCCGGGCGAAGGCGCCGGAATAGTCGTGCTGGAGAATGCCGACCACGCCCGGCAACGCGGTGCCGTTGTTCAGGGAGAGATTCTGGGCGGCGGTATGACGGGAGGAGACATCCGTAAGGCCATGCATCTTGCCTGCCGCAGTCTCGCCCAAAGGGAAGACGAGGTAACAGGCCTTTCAGCAGCAACCCCGGGCGGTGATCTTGATCCGGTGGAAATGGCTGCCATCAGGGAATTCCAAGGCGACAGACCGGAACGAATGCCCGTGAACCTCCTCAAGGCCATACTGGGCGAGACGTCGGGCGCCGACGCGGCGTTACGCGTGATCGCCGCATTGAATGCAAAAAACCACGGTGTCACACTGGTCAACTCCATTGATCCGGGCGGTAACGTGGTGTGTCTGGCTGTGCGTGGCATGGACTCCGGAACCTGAAATCATTTCTATGACAACTCAACAAATGCTCAATTGGTATCGCACCATGTTGGTCATGCGCCTCTTCGAAGAGAAGGTGGAAAGACTCTTCTCAGATGGCGTCATTCGCGGCACGACACATCCGGCCACCGGCCAGGAAGCGGTGGCGGTGGGCGTCTGCAGTGTGCTGAAAAAAGGGGATTACATTACCAGTACCCACAGGGGGCATGGCCATTTCATCGCCCGTGGCGGAGACCCACGCCGGATCATGGCCGAGATTTTCGGCAAGGCAACAGGCTATTCACGGGGCCGCGGAGGCAGCCAGTTTATGGCCGACTACAGGATGGGATTTCTCGGAGGCAATGGCATTACCGGCGGCAGTATTCCCATCGCCACCGGCGCCGCACTGTCGGCAAAAATGAAGGATACGGGAAAGATCGCGGTGTGTTTTTTTGGCGACGGCGCATCCAATCAGGGAACTTTCCACGAATCCCTGAATCTGGCCGGCCTCTGGAAACTGCCCGTCGTGTATGTCTGCGAGAACAACCTGTACGCTATGTCAACCCATGTGGACAAGGCGATCCCCATACCCTACATAGCCGATCGCGCCGCCTCTTATGGCTTTCCAGGCGTCGTGGTGGATGGCAACGACCTCCTGGCAGTCCGCGAGGTCATGCAGGCCGCCTGTATCCGCGCTCGTAACGGAGAGGGTCCTACGCTGGTGGAATGCAAGACCTATCGCCACTCCGGCCACTCACGCGGCGATCAGCGCATCTATCGCTCACGGGAAGAGGAAGCGTTATGGATGACTCGCGCCCCCATCCGGCGTTTCCGGGCTGTACTGATCAAGCGCGGCGCACTAAACCAGGAAAACGACCGGCACCTCCGTCGCGAAGCGCGTGCCATTGTGACTGAAGCGGTACGGTTCGCCAAGCAGAGCCCTGATCCCGATCCAGCCACGCTTGAAGAAGGAGTGTTCGCTTGAGAACAATCAGCTATACCGAAGCCCTGCGGGAAGCCCTGCAAGAGGAAATGATAATCAACCCGGATGTTTTTCTCCTGGGCGAGGACATCGGTATCTATGGCGGGGCCTTCGGGGTCACACGCGGGCTCCTTGACAAGTTCGGCGCCGAGCGCGTTCGTGATACCCCGATTTCCGAGCAGGGATTCGTGGGCGCCTCCATAGGTGCGGCGCTGGCGGGTTCCCGCCCGGTGGTGGAAATCATGTTCATGGATTTCATCACCCTGGCGGTGGATCAAATGGTGAACCAGGCGGCCAAGTTGCACTATGTTCTAGGAAAACAGGCCAGGTGTCCTATGGTGCTACGTACCGTGGGCGGCGGCGGACGCTGCTATGGTCCCACCCACTCGCAAAGTCTGGAAGCCTGGTTCACGCATGTTCCCGGCCTGAAGGTGGTGGCGCCGTCAACGCCAGCCGATGCCAAAGGGCTGCTGAAGGCCGCGATCCGGGATGATAATCCGGTTGTTTTCATGGAGCATAAATTGCTTTACGGCTGTCGCGGGGAAGTATCCGAAGCACCTGATACCGTAATCCCACTGGGCAAGGCAAGAATAGCCAGGGCAGGAACGGATATCACCTTGATCGCCTGGTCATGGATGAGCGCAGAAGCCGGGCGTGCGGCGGAGGAGGATTTAAACACACAGGGAATCAGTGCCGAGGTTATCGATCTTCGGTCATTAATCCCGCTGGACATGGATACGATCATCGCCTCAGTTAAAAAGACGCATCGCGCCCTGATTGTTCAGGAGTCCTGTCGAACCGGCGGATTCGGAGCCGAAATCAGCGCCCGCATCTCCGAGACTGTCTATGACTATCTCGATGCCCCGCTCCTCCGACTGGCTACACCTGATATCCCGTTATCCGCCAGTCCGGCGCTCGAGCGAGCCGCCATACCGGATCGAAGCCGGATATTTGAAGCGGCCCGGAAACTGGTGGAGGAGTAATGCCACTCACACTCACTTCAGTGGTCACACTGACTCACAACAAGCTAGATTACACCCGTCTCTGCCTGCCGTCATTACTGGCGTCCATAGGCGCAAAGTGGGAATTGATCGTCGTGGACAACGGCTCGACTGATCATACGCCTGATTGGGTAATCGACGAGTTGACCGCTATGGCCAGAACCGCAGGTGTTAACGTCCGACTGATACGCAACAAGGGGAATGTCGGATGTTCCACAGCCCGAAACCAGGGTGCCGCCATAGCGTCCGGATCCCGGCTGGTGTTTATTGATAATGACGTGGCGCTCCGCAGCCGGAGCTGGCTGGCAACACTGGGATCGACACTTGATGCCGACCCGTCTGTCGGCATAGTAGGCCCAAAATTGGTGTACCCCCTGCCCCCGCATCTGATCCAATGTGCTGGAGTCGGCATCTCACGCACTGGCCGGGTCTTATTTCGCGGCCGGGGCGAACGACGGGACGATCCCCGCTTCAGCCAAAAACAGGATGTCCAGTGCCTGATCAGCGCCTGTTTCATGATCCGACGCGAACTGTTTGAGAATGCCGGAGGCTTTGACGAGACTTTTAACCCCGTCGAATTCGAGGATTTTGATCTTTGTTACCGCGTCCGGAGCCAGGGTCATCGCATTGTCTTTGACCCCACGGTGGAGATGTATCATTTTGAAAGTATCACCACGGCCGGAACACAAACGCTACCCAACACTGGCTTGATTATCCGCCATGGCCTGCTATTCAAGCAACGCTGGCAGTCCATGTTCGAGAGTGAGCAAGGTCCTTCCGATGAGGAAACGCCCTGGCGCCGCCTGCGTGTCGGAAAGCTGACGGAGGTAACAACGCTGCCAGTGACGGAATAGCAGGCAATACCGCGCACCGGGATGACCTGAATACTTACGCATCAACCGTTAGTATTGAAAGTGCCGCCACAACGTGCGAGACTTCCTTTAGGAGTATTACTATGACTGAAGAAAACATTGAAGACCGGCTGAAACGCATGATCGCATCAAGGCTTTTTCTCAAAATCGCCCCAGAAGCGATTGAAGACAACAAATCGCTCATGGACGACTATGGAGTGGACTCGGTGAGCCTGCTCGAATTGGTGGTAGGCATTGAAGAAGAATTTGGCATCGTCATCCCCGACGAGGAGTTCAGCATTAAACATTTCGCAACTGTCGCCGCTCTGGCCGCGTTTGTAGGCAGCAAAATGACTGCCGAATGAGTATGGAACAATCCGTTCTGATTCCAAGAGGGCGTGACACCTTGTCCGGCATGCTCTACCGTCCGGAAGGAGAGATTCGGTGCGGAATGGTGATGTGTAACCCGCTCTTCGAGGAGCGCAAGAGTTCCCACCGGATTATGGTTGACGCCGCCCGAGCCTTTGCCGCCAACGGTTGCGCCGTCCTGCGTTTCGATTATTGCGGCTGCGGTGATAGTACTGGTGATTTTAAGGATTTCTCCTGCCCGGACTGGCGTGAAGATATCACCCACGCCGCTCGTTTTATGACCGGACAAATTGGATTGAACAGGCTCGGATTGCTGGGCTTGCGTCTAGGCGCGTCACTGGCTTTTGAAGCGGCCCAAATGATTGAGTCCCTCGAATTTACCGTACTTTGGGAACCCATTATCCATGGCCGCCGTCATTTTGATTATGAACTCCGCCGAAAATTGGTTCGGGAAATGGTGACGTTCGGGCAGAGCCGCGTGACGCGGGCAACCTTGCTGAAAGATTTGGAAGATGGCCGGCCGATAGATCTGGATGGCTATGCCGTAAACTCGCGGCTGTTTCATGACATCACCACAATTGATCTGATCAAGGCGGCGGCACAGAGGCCCCGCAAAGTACTGCTGGTTCATATTGCGCCAAGCGGTGCGGGGCCACGGGAATTATCAGCACTCAAGGAGGCAAGCCTTGACGGCGGGGCCCACATTGACCTTATTTCAGCAGAAGAAGATCCGTTCTGGAATCTGGTCGGACTGGTGGAGTGTCCATCGTTAATCGATAAGACCAAGGCTTGGATTAATTTGCTCACTTCTAATACCTGACACATTCCATGGAACACCCCATCCATTTCAAGGTAAACGACCAGACTCTTTATGGCATCGTTCATGAGCCGGAGCCGGATCGCGCGGGACCACTGGTCGTGTTCCTACACGGGTGGGCCGGCTCACGCCTCGGCCCGCACCGGATGTTCGTCCATATGGCTCGACGGTTGACCGCCCGCGGCTGTGTCTGCCTGCGTTTCGATTTCCGCGGACGTGGCGATAGCGGCGGCACTACTGCTGATGCCTCTATCCGATCGATGATCGCAGACGCAACGGCCGCCTTGGACTTTATCTTGCCACAGTATCCCGAACGCCAGGTGGTTCTGCTGGCCATCTGTTCCGGGTGCAAAGTCGCGATCGGCGCGGCGGCAACCGACGCGCGGGTTGGTGGACTGGCACTCTGGTCGCCCGAACCGATGGGGCCCATGCGCGACACCTCCAGCAAGAACCGCAAATCGCTGGATGCCCTGCGCACTTACGGCCGGAAGTTGCTACGGCTGGAAACGTGGCGCAAACTCCTGACGTTTCGGATCAATGTCAGGATGGTAAAAAAAGCGGTGGGAGCCAGGGAGGCCGCCGGACAGAGGGAAATCCATGATGAAACTCTCTGGTTAAACCAACTGCGCAACTTCAAGGGCCGCATACTTTGTATCCACGGCACAAATGATCCGGAGACGGCGGCCTCCAAGGCTGGCTACACATCGCTTTGTTCACGACTCGGCATCCCTCAGGAAGTCCATGAGATTACCGGCGCCAACCATAGTTTCTATGGGCTGGACTGGGAACGCAAGGTCATTGACCTGACCGATACGTGGATGGTGTCCCGGTGAAACCGGCGCGTATTCTCTTCGTCAACCATGTCTCACGCATCAGCGGCGCGGAGCGCAGCCTTCTGGACATGTTGCGGCATATTGACAGGAACAGGTTTGATCCGATCGTCGCGCTCCCCCCCGGCGGCGAGTTAACCGAATCGCTCCGGCAGTGCGGTGCGAGATGTCTGCCCCTCCCCTTGCGCAGGATCTGCAAAACCACGAATCCCTGGTGCCTCGCTGTCAGCCTGTTGAATATCCTCAAGGTTACCGTGCAGTTGACACGACTGATTCGCCGGGAACGGATTGCCCTCATTCATGCCAACAGCAATACCGCACAGATCTACGCAGGCCCGGCGGCACGACTGTCCGGGGTTCCCTGCATCTGGCATACTCGTGACATGGTGACTTTAGGCTTACTGGGACCCTGGCTGAACCGCTTCTCGTCCCGCACCATTGCCATTTCTGATTGCGTTCACCGTCATGTTTCACCGTGCATTCACCCGCCAAATAAACTGCGAACCATTTATAACGGCATCGATACCACCCTGAATGCACCCCACGGCAAATCGCAGAACAGTCTTCCGGACGAACCAGTGGGACCACAGACTGAACGCCTGCTTCACAAGGGGCCGGTATTTGGCATGATAGCCCAGTTGGTGCCATGGAAAAACCATGGCGCCTTTATTGAAACAGCCGTCCGGCTGGCCGCGATCCTGCCCGACGCCCGGTTTGTAATCGTTGGCGACGATCTCTTCGACGAACATCGCGGTTATCGGACGACGCTTGAATCCAAAATCGCGCAACTGGGTCTTAAGAACCGCCTGCTTTTCACGGGACACCTCCAGGATGTGACCCCGCTGCTGGAGTCAATAGATATCCTGATCCACCCCGCTGTGCGAGAGCCACTGGGTCGGGTCATACTGGAAGCCATGGCCAGGGGTAAACCCGTGGTGGCGGTGAATGCCTGTGGCCCTGCCGAAATAATTCGTCATGGCATTGACGGACTTCTAGCCGCAAGCGATCGGGCGGAGGATCTGGCTGGGGAGGCACTTCGCCTGATCCACAATCCGCTGTTGGCAGAACAACTCAGTGCAGCCGGGCGGCAACGTGTTGAACAAGACTTTAACGTCAGGAAAAGAATCATGGAGATAGAGGCGATCTATGACGAACTTCTCTCTGACAGGAGCACACCATGCGCATAGCCATAGATGGAATGCTTCTGGGCCACCGCCACTCCGGCGTGGAAGGCTCCATCCTGAACCTGGTGCAAGCCCTGGCCGCTTTCGGCAAGTATGATTACACCCTCTTCACGCAGTCCGTGGTAGACAAACCGGGCGCTACTCCACACGGCTTCGGCGGGCCGCTTAGCGCCCGCCGGTCAACGGCGACCCTATCTACCCGCTGGCCTGTCAACCTTCGTCCCATCCGCATCTTGTGGGAACAGTTGGTTCTCCCATCGTTTCTGATAAACCAGTGTTTCGATCTACTCCATGCGCCAGGCTATGTGGCCCCAATTCTGTCACGGATCCCGGTGGTGATCACCCTCTACGATCTGATCGCGTTGTCCCATCCCGAGCTTTGCACACTCAGCAACCGGCTTCACTACCGCCTGCTGGTGCCTCCCTCTGTCCGCAAGGCCACAAGAATAATCGTTCCCTCCGAAACCACTCGCACCGACCTGCTGCGATATTTTCCTGCCGCCGAGAACAAAGTGCGCGTCATACCGCTCGGTGTGCGCCCTGAATTCCGTATCCTGCTGGGCGAAGATGCCTTCAGTCGTATGCGCTTGGAATACCGTTTGCCGGAGCTTTTCATACTGTTTGTCGGCGGACTGGAACCCAAGAAAAACCTGACGCGCCTGATCAAAGCCTATCGCTTACTGCGACAGAACCCGGCCATCACCCATCAACTTGTGATCGCCGGAGTCCCATCATGGGATCAGGCCAACGTGAGACGCGCTATTCGTGAGCAGGATATGAAGCAGGACGTTATCTTTACCGGTTTTATTCCTTTTGATAAATTACCACTGCTATACAACATGGCCGCTCTTTTCGTATTCCCTTCACTTTATGAGGGCTTCGGCCTGCCCCCCCTTGAGGCCATGGCATGCGGAACGCCTGTGGTTATCTCCGACAGGGGCGCCCTGCCGGAGATTGCGGGACCGGCAGCCATCACCACGGACGCGCTCGCAACCGACCGACTGGCCGCTGCCATGGAAACGGTACTGACTGACGACAAAGTGAGAACCGACCTGATCGCGAGGGGCCTGAACCATGTCCGCAAATTCTCATGGGCCAACGTTGCGGCGGACACAGAAGTCGTGTATGAGGAGGCCGCCAGCCATGCCTGACATGAAACTCGCTTATGTGCTAGGAACGTTCCCTTCCCGGACAGAGACCTTCATCCAGAGAGAGCTTGATGAACTCCGGAGAAAGGGATTCAAAATTATCATCTTCTCCCTGCGACGCCCAGCCGTCATCTGCCGCCAGGCCGGGAACCTAACCCCAAAGCATCTGGTATATTACCGTCCGTCGCTCTTATCACCTGCCGTGATCACTGCTCAGTGGTATTTCATGTTGCGGCATCCGCGCCGCACACTTCGCGCCCTGCTGCAAACTCTGGCCGCTTCCCTGCATGACCCGATTGAACTGTTGAAGTGCCTTCGGAATCTCCCGGTAGCCGCCATCTTTGCTCGCCGGGCCGGGCACTTCGGCGTGGAACATATTCACGCGCATTTCGCCTATATGCCCACAGATGTAGCCCGTATGATGGCTACTCTGCTGAATATAAGTTTCAGTTTCAGCGCCCACGCCAGAGACATTTATCTTCAGTCACGTGCAGCCCTGTCACGGAAGGCGCAGGCGGCTAAATTTGTGTCCGTATGTACCAGTTACGGCTTAGATGAACTTAACCGGCGGGCTGGTCCGTTGCCGCCAGAGAAGGTCCACCTGATCTACCACGGCTTAACACCGTCCGAGTTCTCTTCGAGTGAAGCCCCGACACCAGTCAACGGCGGACAAATAACAGAACGCCCTGTCCCACCTCTAATTCTGGCTGTCGGTCGTTTGCAACCAAAAAAAGGGTTCGTCATCCTGATCGAAGCCTGCCGAATCTTGCGTGACCGCCACCTGGCCTTCCGATGCCTCATCGTCGGCGAAGGTTCCGAGCGCCGTAATCTTGAATCCGCAATTAACCGGTTGGGACTCGCTGAAACGGTTCAGCTGCTGGGCGAGTGTTCGACAGAGGAAGTTGTCTCCCTGCTCAAACAGGCCCATGTATTTGCTCTCCCATGCATCATCGCACCCGATGGCGACCGGGACAGCCTTCCAAATGTCATCCTGGAGTCTCTGGCAGCGGGTATTCCCGTGGTCACTACTCCGGTCGCCGGGATACCGGAAGTAATCGTCCACGGTCGTACCGGCCTTTTGGCCCCACCAGGTGATGCCCGGATCTTGGCGGAAATGATCGAAGAATTGTTGAAAAGCGAATCATTGTGTCGGATACTGTCAACTTTCGGTACCACCACCATACGGGAACGATTTGATATTGCCCGGAATGCAGCTCCATTGGCAGAGCTATTTAATAATATGCGGAAAACGATATGACAGCATCTTTCGGAAGCAAGGTTATCCGGGGCACTCTGATCATCAGTGCCTTTGCGCTTTTGGCAAGACTGAGCGGGTTCATCCAGAAAGTCGTAATCGCACAACAGTTCGGCACGGGAACCGCCGCCGACGCCTATACGTTCGCCTTCAGTAGTATCGTCTTCACATTCATGATCATCCCGCACAAGCTACTCGCCCCCTTTCTGCCCCTGTTCATCGAACGTAAGGAGTCCGGAGGTGAGTCGGCGGCCTGGCGTTTTACGGGCGCAGTGGTCGCCATCGTGGCGGTGGTAATGACGGCGGCGGTGGCTCTGGGAATCGTGCTGGCTCCCTGGATGGTGCATGGCCTCTCCTCGTTCCAATCAGAAGAAACGGCAAACCTCGCCATCACACTCGTCCGAATCATGTTACCGGCCGCCTTATTCATGGCTTTGTTCGCCTTGGCCACCCTGATTTTCAATGCCGACAAGCGTTTTGCACTGCCGGCTTTTGCAGATGCTGGAAACAAAATCATGGTTATTACCATCATGGTAGCGCTGGCCCCATTTTTCGGGATCAAAGGCCTGGCCATGGGCGTTGTGGCCGGCATGGGTGCCAGTCTGGCGATCCTGCTCATCGGCCTGAGATCCAAACTGAAACTGTTACGCCTTACGGTGGATTGGCATGATCCTCTGCTTAAAAAGTTCGCCTTGCTGCTACCGCCCACACTGGCATCCATCCTGATTGCACAGGCCCGCACCATGATCGATTACCGTTTTGCCTCAGGCATGGGCCCTGGCTTCGCTTCCAGCCTGGGCTATGCCAAGGGCTTGACGGATACTCTCATCAACCTGATCCCGTTCGCTGTGGGCGTGGTGATCTATCCGTTCTTCTCCGACCTCAACGTTGGTGGAGACCGCCGCAAGACCACCGATGCTGTGATGGGTGCGTTGCGCACCATGGCTCTGATTCTCGTTCCTATTTCAGTGACGCTGATGGTCCTGCGGGTGCCTGTGGTTCAGCTTGTTTTCGAACGCGGCAAGTTCGGCATGGACTCCGTTCTGCTCACCGCAGGGCCACTGCTGTTTTTCGCAGCCGCCCTGACTTCACTCGCCCTTGAAATTATTCTGATGCGGTTCTATTTCTCGGCCCAGGACACCCTCTCCCCAGCCATCGTGGGAGTCGTCTGCGTAATCCTGCATGTTGGCATTGTCGTCGCGTTGCATGACAGCATGCAGCATCGCAGTATTGCCCTGGCGACGTTGATCAGCAAAACCGCGAAAGTGTTGGTACTCTACCTCCTGCTAAAACCCAAGCTTGGTGATCTACGCCTGGGTGAGAACATCGTATTCGGACTGCGACTGCTGCTGGCCGCCGCCAGCATGGCCATCGTTGTCCAAGCCGTCCATAACGGATTGCTACACGGCCTGCCTCCTGTCGCAGGCGGTACAAGATGGATGGCCTCCGGACTTATCGCCGCGAGAATCGGCATCGCCTCAACGGCTGGGATTCTGGCTTTTGCGGGAGCAGTGATTGCCCTGCGGATGCCTGAAGTCCACGCCATGTGGAGCTTCGTCAGACGGAGGTGATTCGTGTCAGGTGTCAAGTGTCAAGTGCTGGAAATACTGGAGGCCACCACCGGGGGAACCCGGCGCCACCTGATGGACGTTGTGACCTCTCTGGATCCCTCCCGCTTTCAAGTCACGGCGGCCTGTTCAGCACGGCGCGATCCAGCCTTTTTCAATGATATTGCCATCATGAAGTCCAAAGGCATCACGGTTCATCTGATTCCCATGCGACGCGCAATCACTCCTTTCAGCGATCTACTGGCCCTGCTGCGCCTCATTCGTTTGATGCGACACACGCGATTCGATGTCGTTCACACGCACAGCTCAAAGGCGGGATTCCTCGGTCGTCTCGCCGCCCGACTGACAGGTGTTCCGCGCATTATCCATACTCCACACACCTTCCCTTTCCAAATGAAGTCGTCCAGGCCGGTCCGGTTCGTTTACTTTCACCTGGAACGGTTCGCCGCCCACTTCACAGACCGTATTATATGCGTCTGTCCCAGCCAGCGAGTTACCGCCCAACAATTGACAAATCCAGCCCACGTGGTGGTTATTGAGAACGGCATCGATGCTTCGCCGCCACCCAACGTCGAGGAACGGGATCGGCGGCAACGCGAACTGGGGATCGGCACCGGATGCCTGGTGGCCGGCATGGTTGGCCGATTTACACTCCAGAAAGGACATGTTCATTTTGTCGCTGCCGCGCAGCAGGTAGCGGCCCGTCTGCCTGATGTGCGTTTTATTTTGGTTGGCGCTGGAGAACTAAAAGAGCGCATTGAGCGCAACATCGCGGCGGCTGGTCTACAGGAACGATTCATCCTCCTCGGCGCACGTGAGGATGTCCCCGATCTTGTACCTCTCTTCGACGTCGTGGTTCTGCCGTCGCTGTGGGAGGGATTGCCTTACACTTTGCTGGAAGCCATGGCGGCAGGAAAACCAGTTATTGCTTCCAGTGTGGCAGGGATGGCGGATGTGATAAAAAACGGTGACAACGGGTTTCTCGTCTTCTCTGAGGATTCCACCGCCTTGGCTGACGCCATGCTGAAATTGCTTGAAAACGGGAAGTTACGGTCCACTATGGGTAACCGTGCACGCGAGTCCCTCCGGCACCGGTGCCGTCTCGAGGATATGATCGAACTTCTCTCGTCGGTGTATGAGGGAAGGCTTTGAAAGGAGTTCACTATGAAACAGCGCTTAATACTCGTGATTTCAGGAATGCTTTCCCTGCTTCTGGCACAATACCCAGCCTCCGCAGGTGACCGCATCTGTAGGGAGGCTGAATCAAGCGAAGGAATTGTGGAGCCCGTGCGCATAGTAGACGCCACGTCCAACTCGGCGTCGGTTGTGGCGGGAGCGTCAGGAGGCAGATATCTGGAAATTCCAAAGGGTGCCGGCAACCCACCAAAAGTCAATCAGGGCGAGGCCAAACTCCCGTTCGAAATTGTTGAACCCGGCGAATACACCCTGTGGTGTCGCGTCTATTGGATTAGCGAATGCAACAGTTCCTTCACTCTGTCTCTCGACGGCTCGCTTCCGTTCACCTTTGGCAAGGATGCCACCTTTCTCACCTGGCACTGGGTCAAGGCCCCCCCTCGCTTGAAGCAAATGAACCTGGCCAAGGGAAAGCACGTACTCACCATCCGGAATCGCCAGGACGGAGTGAAATTTGATCAAGTACTGCTGGTGCTTGACAAAAAGTACGTCCCAGTAGGCATAGAAGAGGCCACGCCGTGACAAGTCTGTTAGCCAAAATTATTCCGCGTCTGGTCTGGATCGGAATGCTGACTATCGTTGTAGTGTCGCCAACCCAATACGGCGTCCAACTTGCAAAGAACACTTACGTTTCCGTAGTGGATCCCCTGGTGTGGCTTGTGTTCGGTTTGTGGATATTAGGAAACGCGATTCAAAGACGGTTACCGGAGACTGACGCAACCATGAACAGCGCGAACTCTCCTGCATCGCGTTGTCCACCCTTAATGGTTGTCCTGTTCATTCTGATCGCCGCGTTATCGGTCAGTCGCGCCATCCACCCGATGAAAGGCGTCAAGGACATCCTCCAACTGATCGAGTATTTCGTCGCCGCTTTTATGCTCTTTGTGAACATTCCGGATCGCCAGCGTCTGCGCCGGGTGACGGATATCTTTCTGATAGTCGCCTCGGCGGTAATCCTTCTGGGAGTCGTCCAGTATCTGCTTCCCGGCATCACAGACTTCAAGGTCTGTGCCTCCTTCGGGAACCGTAATGTGTTCGGCGGATACCTGGCGCTCGTGGTTCCGTTCATGTGCGGCATCGCCCTCTATGAGACTTCTATCTGGCGACGGGGCTGGATGCTGACAATGGTCACTCTCGCCCTGCTGATCACCCTATCCGGCGGGGCGTTGATAGCGATCACCCTGACCCTAGCCGTATTGTGCGCCATGCGAGGCAAACCGGCATTCATCACCTTCTCAACCCTCTTCATCGTAATCATGATACTGATTTTTCCACGCCTTCCACGCCATAATGATGTGGTGTTGGATCAATCCATCCGCCTATTCAACGATAACAATGAGGTCTCGCTGCGCTACAGTGAATGGCAAGCTGCGATGGTAATGCTATCCGAACATCCCTGGCTCGGAGTTGGTATTGGTAATTACCAGGACAACATTGGCGGGTATTTTGGCATTCTACCCCGTCCCACCGGCGTTGTGGAACACGACTCGGAGAATCTTTACCTGGTGTTCGCCTCATCCACCGGCCTGCCCGGGTTGGCCGCATTCCTTGGCATGTTACTTACATTCGGGATCATGGCGAGCCGTCAGTTCTTCACCCCCGCCTATCCTCGCGACCGGGGACTGGCCCTAGGTCTTCTGGGCTCCATCCTGTCGTTCGCCTTATGCGGAATCTGGCACCCGCTGCTCGTTCGTGGACTCGGGATACCGTTGACGATTATGTTTGCGCTGGCGTTCCTGCTGGATCACTCCGCCACATCCACATCAACGTGTCATGATGTCAGCCGGTAATGCACAAACCATCAGACAATATGCTCCTCGTGCCATCTACTTCAAACTCAGGATTATTACGTGATTCTTTGCTTGAGACGTTCCATATCTTCTTCCGACCACGTGACACGGTAGGTAAAATGATCATTTAGTACGATGGTAACCGAGCACCATGCTATGGATGCCTGACTGTGCCTTAGTTTCGCGAGCTTGCGAGCGTAAACTGCGGGGGCTGTTCCAAGTCATACCTGGCATGAATCCTGGCAGATCTTACGGGCTTCCTGCTGGATCTGATGGAGATGATCAACGCCCTTGAAGCTTTCAGCATAGAGCTTGCACACATCTTCGGTTCCCGACGGGCGGGAGGCAAACCAACCGCTCGCCGTGGTGACTTTGAGCCCTCCAATGGGTGCCCCATTGCCGGGTGCGGTGGTAAAGATACCGTTGATCGGTTCACCCGCAAGCGTCTTTACCTTGACCGCCGCTGGCGTGAGATTCAGCAAGGCCGCCTTCTCGGTTGCATTGGCCGGGGCATCAATACGTTCATAGGCTGGGGCACCATATTTCTTTGTCAAATCCACATAATGGAGCCCGGGATCACGGCCAGTGACCGCTGTAATTTCGGCCGCCAGCAACGCGAGAATGATTCCATCCTTGTCAGTGGTCCAGACCGAGCCGTCACGGCGGAGGAATGATGCACCGGCGCTTTCTTCGCCACCGAACCCGAATGATCCGTCTACCAGGCCCTTCACAAACCACTTGAACCCGACCGGCACCTCGCAAAGCTTTCGCCCCAACCCTGCGGCAACACGGTCAATCATCGAACTGCTCACCAGGGTCTTTCCCACAACGGCATCAGTTCTCCAACCCGGACGATTCCGATAGAGGTAATCAATGGCGACCGCCAGATAGTGATTGGGATTCAGCAAGCCCGCAGAGGGCGTGACGATACCATGCCGATCAAAATCAGGATCATTGGCAAACGCAATATCGAAGCGGTCTTTCATGGCAATCAGTCCGGCCATGGCATAGGGCGATGAGCAATCCATCCGGATTTTCCCATCCCAGTCCACAGACATAAAACCGAAGGTGAAATCGGGAATAGTATTGAAGGTCTCAATGTTCAATTTATACGTATCGGCAATAACTCTCCAATAAGCTGCCCCTGAACCGCCAAGGCCGTCGGCGCCAAGCTTGAGTTTTGCTCCTGCAATCGCTTCCAAGTTAACCACATTTGCCAGATCACGCACGTATGGCATCACATAATCGTGCATGATCGTAGTTGACGCTTTCAGTGCGTTCTCATAGGGCATCCTCTTCACCCCGGTTAACTCGCTATTCAGATAGACATTGGCACTCCTGGCAATCACACCAGTAATGGAGGTATCCGCAGGACCGCCGTCAGGCGGATTGTACTTGATACCGCCATTGTCAGGCGGATTGTGTGAAGGGGTAATGACCAAGCCATCAGCCAAACCGCCAATTCCGGCACGATTATGCATGAGAATGGCATGGGAGATGACTGGCGTAGGCGTGTATTTCAACCCCTGCTGGATCTTGGTGGTGACTCCATTTGCCGCCAGGACTTCAATAGCGGTGATATGGGCGGGCTCAGAGAGGGCATGCGTATCCATTCCGAGGAACAACGGACCGGTAATACCATTCGCCTTACGGTAATCACAGACAGCTTGAACAATGGCCAGAATATGATCTTCGTTAAAACTCGCCTTAAGCGAATTGCCGCGGTGCCCGGACGTTCCAAAACTGACCTCCTGCCCGGGAGTACGGGCATCCGGCCGAGTTGTGTAATACGCGGAAACCAACCGCGGAATATTGGTAAGTATGTTGCGAGGTGCCGGTTTCCCGGCGAGAGGATGAAGATTGCTCATGTTATTTACCTCCTGATATTTTATGTTTCTGACGCTAACATCACCTACCCATCAGCTTTTTCTTACCTCTGAAACTCACGAGGATCTAGCGGTTGAATCGCAAAATCTGGCCGCCAGTTCGGGGATTGGCTGTAAAAGGCCATCGCATTGTCACAGGTCAGACGTCGCACGTCCGATTCCGGGAATCCGTCCGACCCGAGTCGTTCCACAACCTTGACCAGACTCAAGGGATCAGACACGCCCCAATCGGCTGAGCCGTTCACAATCATCCGCTCGCTACCATACTCACGTATGATGGCCGACACCCGTTCGGGGTTGAGTTTGGAGATGGGATAGACCGTCATCCCGCAATAACATCCGCTGTCACGCGACAACCGGATGGTGTCTTCGGTGTTGTGATCAATCACCACCCAGTCGGGATTTATCCCTTCTGCCTTGATGATTTCAATCGTCCGAGTGGTTCCCCGCAGTTTATCCAGATGCGGCAAATGGACAATGACGGGCATTTTATGTTCATTCGCAATATGGAGCTGCCGAACGAAAGCAATTTCCTCATTTGGCGTAATGGCATTGAAGCCGATTTCCCCCAAGGCCACACAGCGGGGATGTTTGAGATACGGGATCATGCCGTCAATGACCTCCTTGGCCAAAACGCTATCCTCCGCCTCCTTGGGGTTGAGTGAGATGGCGGCGTAATGATCGATACCGAAACGTCGGGCTCGAATCGTTTCAAACTCAAGTATCAGGTCAAAGTAATCGAAGAACGTCCCCGCGTATCGGCGATTGCGCCCCATCCAGAACGAGGGCTCTACACAGGCTCTGATGCCAGCACGAAACATAGCGACATAGTCATCTGTCGTCCTTGAATACATATGAATATGCGGCTCAATAATGGTCATCGCATCACCTATTTTGAAAAATTAATCCGTGGATCAATTAAAGTATAACAAAAATCAGAAATAATGTTACCAAGAAGTCCTAAAATGGAGGTCAGGGCAAGAATCCCCATGAACACGGGGTAATCACGCCCCACGATCGCCTCCAAACTGAGTCGCCCCATCCCGGGAATCTCGAAAATCTGTTCAATAATGACAGAGCCGGCAAACATGACTCCAAGGATCCCTCCAATCCCCGTTGCAATCGGGATCAAGGCGTTACGTAAGGCATGACCCCATACCGCCCGCCGGGCAGAGCCGCCCTTCGCCAGTACCGTTCGCAGATAGTCCTTACCGATCTGATCCAATAGCGAATTTTTCATCAGCAAGGTCAGAACCGCAAAGCCTCCTATGACATAGCATAAGACAGGCAAAACCATGTGCCAGAGGGCATCCCACACCTGCCCCAGCCAGGAGAGTGATTCATATGATTCGGAATGGACGCCTGACAGTGGGAATAGATCCCAGAGATTATCAGCGGTTCCACACAACAGCATCTTTAGCACCATTCCAAACGCCACCGTGGGAATCGCATATCCCGTCAGCACAATCACACTGGATGCCATATCGAAGGGGCTCCCATTCTTAAGCGCCTTGGTAATCCCTAAGGGAATACAGATCAGATAGCTCAAAACCACACCCGTCAGACCAAAGACAAGTGACACAGGAACCCGTTCCCGGATCAGTTGCCAGGCGGTCTTATTGGGATACTTGAAGGAGTCCTGCCGCATCCCCAGGCGATCGTGAACAAGCCACTTCCAATATTGGGTCAGAAATGGCTTATCAAAACCAAAGTGCTTCTCCAGCGCCTTGCGCTGTTCCATGGTGATCGTGCCCGAGGCCCCGGCCGACATCTTTCCTTCACCGGCGTTGATGCCTTTCATCTGCATGATGATCTGTTCCACCGGTCCACCGGGCACCAGTTGAACGAGCCCATAACACATGAGGGTGATCCCCAAAAACGTGGGGATCACCAGCAACAAACGCCTGATAAAGTAAGTAGTCCGTTCCAAGTTAAACCACGTAGGTCGAAGACACGGTCGAACCGCCGGATCCCGTCCAATTCGTATGGAAGGCTTCACCACGCGGCTTATCCACGCGTTCATAGGTATGCGCGCCAAAGTAATCGCGTTGAGCCTGCAACAGGTTTGCTGGCAAACGCTCGCAGCGGTAGCCGTCATAATAATTCAAGGACGCACTCATCGACGGCATTGGAATGCCAAGCTTGATCGCCATGGAAAGCACTTTCCGCCATGAGGTCTGGGCCCGCGCTGTCGCCTTCTGGAAGAACGAATCCATCATAAGATTATCAAGCCCCGGGTTCCTGGTGAATGCCTGCTTGATCTTGCCCAGGAAAGCAGACCGGATAATACAGCCCCCACGCCACATCAGGGCGATGCCACCGTAATTCAAGTCCCACCCGAACTCTTTCGCCGTCGCACGCATCAATTGATACCCTTGTGCATAGGAGACAATCTTCGAGGCATAAAGTGCTTTACGGAGGTCCCTGATCATGGACTGCCGGTTCCCCTTAAACTTCGCCGTGGAACCTACCAACACCTTGGAGGCCGCCACACGCTCCGACTTAATGGCTGAAATGCAGCGGGCAAAGACGGCCTCTGAAATCAAGGTCAACGGCATCCCGGTGTCCAGAGCGGCAATAACGGTCCACTTGCCCGTTCCCTTCTGGCCTGCGGCATCAAGAATCAGATCCACCACTTCCTGCCCCTGTTCGTTCTTGAAGCCCAGGATGTCCCGAGTGATCTCGATCAGATAGCTATCCAACTCGCCCTGATTCCATTCGGCAAATACCTGATGCATTTCGGCATTGGTCATTCCCAACCCGTCCTTCATCATGTGGTACGTCTCACAAATCATCTGCATGTCACCGTACTCAATACCATTGTGAACCATCTTCACAAAATGGCCGGCACCATCCTGCCCTACCCAGTCGCAACAGGGCTCGCCCTTGTCCGTCATGGCACAGATCTTCTGAAAAATGGGTTTCACATGGGGCCAGGCCGCAGGGGAACCACCGGGCATTATCGACGGGCCAAGCAAGGCTCCTTCTTCGCCGCCGCTCACTCCGGTTCCGATATAGAGCAATCCCTTGCTTTCGACATATTTAGTGCGGCGCGTCGTGTCCGGGAAATGACTGTTCCCACCATCAATAATGATATCGCCCGCCTGCAAATGAGGAATCAACTGTTCGATGAAATCATCCACCGGTTTACCGGCCTTGACCATCAACATGACTTTCCGGGGGGCCTTAAGTTGGCCAACCAACTCCTGAATACTGTGGGCGCCCAGAAGATTCTTTCCTTTTCCGCGACCCGCGAGGAATTCATCCACCTTGCTGGTGGTCCGGTTATAACACGCCACTGTGAAACCCTTGCTCTCCATGTTGAGCACAAGATTTTCGCCCATTACCGCCAAACCGATCAATCCGATGTCCGCTTTTTGCGTCATAAATTTCTCCTTAATTCAATTCCTTAAACACCACTGAAAGCACTGAAACCCCCATCCACAGGAATCACGATTCCCGTCACAAAACCCGACGCCTCCTGGCTGGCCAACCACAACAGAACCCCGGTAAGGTCTTCGGGTCGCCCGAATTTACTCATGGGCGTATGGGCCACGATCGTGTTGCCCCGCGCCGTCAGCGACCCATCCGGCTGCGTAAGCAGCGTACGGTTTTGCTCCGTCAGGAAAAAGCCGGGCGCAATGGCGTTCACCCGAATGCCCACCTTGGACATGTGAACCGCCAACCACTGGGTAAAATTACTCACCGCCGCTTTAGCACCCCCATAGGCCATGACCTTCGTCAGGGGCAACATGGCGCTCATGGAGGTGATATTAATCACCGTGCCGCGTCCAGCCTTAGCCATACCGCGGGTAAAAACCTGCGTGGGAATCAAGGTTCCTTGAAAATTCAGATTAAAAACCAACTCAATGCCCTTGGGATCAAGGTCAAAAAATGTCGTGACGCCGATGGTCTCGCCCTTGAGATCCTCGGGCAGCAGGTATTCCCGACTGGTATTGCCTTTGGGATTATTTCCACCTGCCCCGTTAATCAAAAGCGTAACGACCCCGAATTCTTTTTCAACCAGGATATTGGCACGCTCAACACTGGCCTTGTCCAGGACATCCAGAGCAATACCCATGGCGATTCCGCCAGTAGCGCGAATCTCAAAAGCGACTTTGTCAACCGCCTCCTGACGCCGACTCGCCACCACCACCTTGGCTCCGCATTCGGCCAAAGCCTTAGCCATGCAGCTACAGAGAATGCCGCTGCCCCCCGTCACCACCACCACCTCTTTACTCAGATCAACCTTAAACGGAACCATCGAATTGTCTCCTTGTTAACTTTAACTATTAACCGCCCCACCCAATTCCCTGGGGGCATTTTTCAGTCGATACAAAACTTCGCCAGCCTTGGGCACATACAGGATCCCTTCCTCCTCACGACCCGCGTACTCAGCCGGATTGATTTTTCGATAATCCATCCATCCCATATTGATTTTCCGGCAAATCGCTTCCGGTATTCCTGTGGCCAGCACCACATTGACGCGCCCCTTCTCGACGCCATTCTCATAAGACCCGATACCCCTGACATGGGTTGAATGCGCCAGAACGCCCCAAGGGTAGGATTTAAACCGATCCCACTGCTTCAGAAAATAATCACGGGTATGATAGCCCAACTCTTCGATCAACTTTCCGTGAGAGACAGAAATCTCAGTGATATGCGGGGCATAAATAATCAACGTACCGCCATCCGCCACAACGGGCTCAAGCTTATACATGCATTTTGCCCCCACCCACAGATCGTCATACATCCTGGGAGCGCAAGAAAGCACCGTATGAAAAGGTTTCTCCTTGAACTCAATATGAATCTGCCGAGAAAGATCAGCGGCTTTTTCCCAGGCGCCTTCAGGCGTGCCGGCATAAAGACCCGCCAGGGCGCGACCCTTTACGACCATGCATAACGCCTTGCGCTCAACCTTAAGCAGGGATGCCGCGCGATCCACCACTTTGCGCACTGGCGTCCATTTGCTCCCGATGATCATCGGATTAGTGATCACCGCTCCGAGCCAGTGGAAGAAGTTCAGGATTTCTTCGCCAGCGATGCCGGGAAATAAATATTTATTCCCACCTGAGAAGCCGACGACTTCATGGGGAAAAACAGGCCCCAAAATAACTAGCAGATCATAACTCTGAACCATTCGGTTGACGGACACACCCACGTCCATCTCAAAAAGCCCCCCCGTTAATTCACGCACTTCGGCACGGGAAAGGCGCCCCACTTCAAACAACGCATCGGGATTGTTCCACTCATGATTAAAAAAACGCGTGCGGGCATATTTCAAGCGGTGATCTTCGGCTGTAATCTCAACGCGGGCATAAATCTGGTCCATCGTCATGGCGGGATGCGTACCCAGAGCCACCATGAAGTCCACTTGTGCCGCATCCGAGGCCGCTTCCTGAACCAGCCGGAACATCATTCCCAGCGGGCAGGAGCGCGTAGCATCAGGGATGACGACCAAGACTTTACGTCCGCGAACTTTCCAAGATGCAAGGGCCTCCTGACAAATTCGCCGGACGTCATCTTCCATTACTTCTCGATCTAAAAAGCCCAAACCCAAGGTTTTCATGCGCAAAATCCTATATATTCAGACGCAAGTCACGCAAGTTATATCAACACCTCATACGTTTGAGGTAGCCCTCAGACCCTCTTCCAAACCAAACTTGGGCGCATACCCCAGAGTGGCACGTATCTTGGAAATATCGGCCAAAGAGTGTTTGATATCACCGGGGCGTGCATCCATGAATTGGGGGACCACCTGCGAACCACTGATTTTTTTAAGGGTATCCAGCAACTGAAGCAATGAAACCGTTTTTCCGGTTGCCACATTGAAAACCTCGCCCCGTCCAACATTCTTGGAGCGCATGGCCAGAAGATTCGCCTGAACGACATCCTTCACATACACAAAGTCACGGGTCTGCTCGCCATCCCCGAAAATAGTGGGCGTTCGTCCAGCCCGGAGGTCATCCGTGAAACGCGAGATCACCCCTGAATACATGGATTTACCATCCTGCCGGGGCCCGAAAACGTTGAAATATCGCAGGGCAACCGTTTCCACTCCATAAAGGCTGCTAAATAGTTTCAGATAATACTCACCCGTCAGTTTGCCCAAAGCATAAGGAGATTCTGGCTCCGGCAGCATATCCTCGCGCTTGGGCAGAACGGGATTATTGCCATAGACGGCCGCCGAAGTGGCAAATACTACACGTTTTACCCCTGCTGCACGGGCGGCCTGCAACACGTTCAGGGTGCCACGAATATTAATAGAATCATTATCGATGGGCTGTTCCACGGAAACGGCCACCGACACCAGGGCCGCCTCATGAAACACGTACGAAACGCCCTTCATCGCGGCACTCAGTTCTGCCGGATCGCAGACATCACCCCGGATGACCTCAATCTCACTTCCAAAACCTTTGAGGTTTTCAAGCTTCCCACTGGAAAAATTATCAAAAACCCGAATCTTCACCCCATCCGCAACCAACGCTTCAGCAATATGCGAACCAATGAACCCGCAGCCCCCTGTAATTAATGTCATACCCATAAAATGATGATCCTTACAATTTTCCATTTAATGAAATCTGCACAATACGTTCCATTGCTTCTGCCTGAGACTCCATACTCTCCACCATTTTGAACTGCCCCCGACACCTGTCAATATTGTGGCTGGGGCGTTTGATCTTGAAATAGGTATCGCCCTGCAAATAATCCGTAAGGAACCGCATGCCAATCTCCATCGTGATCAACCGTGCAGAGAACACCAATTCCTCACGCTCGGCAGGATTCAAAAAGGCAGAAGCCTCCGATAAATAGCCGTTAGCCAACGCCTCGAAAATTTCCATGCGCATCCAGATTTTCTTCACATCCCTCTCATCCTCGGCTGCAGATGCTGTCGCGCTCCGCACCATATCACCGAAATCGTACAACGCAAGCCCCGGCATCACCGTATCCAGATCCACCACACAAATTCCTTCCCAGGTCTTTTCGTCCAGCATGACATTATTAAATTTGGTGTCATTATGAGTTATTCGCTCGGGAATTTCACCTCTCGCAAACCGTTCCAATAAGCGCCCGCAACTTGCCGCCCGGTTTTCCACGAACGTGATCTGCTCCTTCACTTCCACCGCTCGATTGCAGGGATCGCGCTGAATAACGTCCTGAAGGGCGTTGAGTCGCGAGGGGGTATTATGAAAATCAGGTATCGTTTCATGCAACCGGGGAGTAGGTAGATCGGCCAGATAGAGTTGAAACCGTGCGTAGGCACGAGCCGCTTCATAGGCCTGATGGACACTCTCCACCTTGTCATAGGTAAGCGCCCCCTCAACGAACAAATACATCCGCCACCAGTTCCCTTCGGAATCACGGAAACAGGTTTTGCCATCGCGGGTAATGACAACACAGAGAGAATGACGCGTCACATCAGGGCACCCGCTCTGAGTCAGCTTCATGCGCAGATGATTCGTCACCCGGAGAATATTATCCATCAACGCAGGAGGATCCTTAAAAATCATATGATTGATCCGTTGCAGCAGATAATGCACGGAGGCACCCGCCATGCTGAAGGTGACTTTAAACGTATCATTGATGTGGCCATTCCCATGGGGTAGCACCTCAACCATATCCCCCCACGCCCGGAAGTGAGACACAATAGATTTAAAGTCGATCTGAGTGGTATTGTGATTTTCCATAATTAAAATTCCCTTCGCATCCTTTCAAGTATCAGTCTTTAGGCATTACCCCTACCCGCCAGGTACAGGAGAAAGAGGCCGAGGGATCCACCTTGATAATCCCGGGTTTATTCATCATTTCGCCATCATGTCCGGCAGGATCGGCATGGCCATACCACGGTTCAATGCACACAAACGGTGCACCAGGCTTGGCCCAGATGCCCAGATAAGGATAACCGGGAAATTCAACCGTCACCCGGCGCGCATGCCGGCGTGAACACAGACTGATCTTTCGGGATTTGATTTTCAGGAAAATCAGTGCATCCCGATCAAACAGGTCGCGCTGTAAAGGCAGCACCGTCTTATTGGACAGAATCCGTTCGGTCTGAGCAGACAGCAAACCATTCGCGTCCAGGAGATGGGCGTCCAACCGTTCCGACTTTTCAAACTGTAATGCGTAGTCCTCCACGCGATCGCCCGCCCCCCAATTCAGCCCGAATCCAGGATGTTCACCAATCGAAAACGGCATGACAGTGGCCCCCTTGTTAGCCACCTCGGTAGTCACCTCCAAAACGCCACCGGCGAGGCGATAATGACGGATCAGGTCAAACTCAAAGGGATATTGCTTCCGGGTCGCAGGAGTGGCCTGAAGCCGATACGTCAGGGTATTTTCAGTGGCCTGCAGCAACTCGAATTCCATATCCCGGGCGAACCCATGCGAATTCATCTCATAGTGCTTACCCTCATAAAGATACCGGCCATGGACAAGCTTTCCCACAATCGGAAATAGGAGCGGAGCATGGCGCCCCCAGACGGCAGGATCCGCCTGCCATAAATATTCTGTGCCATCCGCCGCCTTTAATCCGCTCAACTCAGCACCATGCCGCTTAACCGTCACGGATAATAATGAATTTACGATCGTATTCTGCATTATATTCCTCAATTCCAAGATGTAATACAAAACGCACCTTACCGATCCAAGACCGATTCCGCAAGCGGTTGATTAATACATGGTAATCTAAGGAAATCCCTGATTCAACTTTCAGGGTAACCCCGATAGTAAAGACTATACAAAAGATTTATAGTGTAAGAATTAAGAACTTAAACAAAAAAAGATTATGGCTTACACTTATAAAATATCACGGGCGGGTGAACACATACAGATTGTAGGTAGCGGTGAGGTCGATACTGCTGATTGTATTGATATTATTACTCGCGTCATTACAGATCCCTGTTGTCGCTCCGACTCAACCGCAATTATTGATTTAAGAAATGCAGTCTATCTGACAAAGGATCGCTCAGAAGTAATGCAAATCGCGCACACTTTGGAGGCTTGTGTCGCATTTCTCAAAAACAACATCGCCATTGTCGCCAGTCGAGGTACGCTTTTCTCAGCCGAACTCCTTGCCCGGCATGTCAGGGATGTGGCTCATGCCAAAATCCGGGTATTTGTAGACCTGAATGCCGCCGAGGCTTTTTGCAGGGAAGGCACACCGCTCTGTCACGCTGGCTAGGCTTTCATCATCGCCACACCGCAGGACGATCTTTTCATCTTGTAGACTCTTCTGAGGCATGTTAACGCTGGCAGGAAATGGATGCAGATAAGGATACTGAATCCCGAAACAGGATCATGGAGCAGCGCGTAGGTCGCGCGCACCTTGCACATCGTCTCCACATGCAGTCCCACTGGGTGGCCCAAGTGATGGGATTATCAACGCCCGAGTCCCGCTGCGGTTTGTGCGGGGACCATGGCATTATCGAGGAATGCAGGGCTACACTTCAGCAGGCATCGGTTGCTCCGGTGTGGATGTCCGATTTTCATGCCGTCCTGAAGTGACACTCCATACACTCCATCAAGGTCTTTTATTTTAACTTCATATGGATAGACCCTGGAATCATATCTGGCGAGGGCTCCTTTTTCCTTGAAACGTGATCCCTATCATGGTATCTGTTTACCCCGTTACAAAGAACTGAAACACCTTAAAAGGAGGCTTGACGGCCTATGGGTTGGTTTACCAAAACGAAAAAGACAGCCGCCAAACCGGATTCCCCCACAAAAGAGGAAATCTGGATTCAATGTCCATCTTGTAAAGCCCACATTTATAAGGAAGAGTGGGAAAGAAATCTTAAAGTTTGTGACCGTTGCCATTTTCATGAACGCTTGACCTGGCAGGAACGTGTGAATTTGCTGTTAGATGAGGGCTCATTTACCGAATCAAACGAAAAAATCAGTTGGAATGATCCCCTGAAGTTCTCTGACTCGAAGGGGCCATACGCTGAAAAAGCGGCTGAGAATTGCGAAAAAACGGGAATGAAAGAGTCCGTTGTCACCGGTGCGGGTAAGATCAAAGGTGTCAAGGTCTCCTTGGCCATCATGGATTTTCGCTTCATGGGCGGAAGTTTAGCCAGCGGGACGGGTGAAAAGATCCTTCTGGCTGCTATGTATGCCGTGAAGCATAAGCTTCCATATATTATTGTGTCAGCTTCCGGTGGCGCACGTATGCACGAAGGGATTGTATCCTTGATGCAGATGCCCAAAACCTGTGCCGCACTGGCACAGCTTCGGGATGCCAATCTCCCTTATATCTCCATCATGACTGACCCCACAACAGGCGGTGTATCAGCAAGTTACGCAATGGTTGGCGATATTCATATTGCTGAACCTCGCGCCCTCATCGGATTTGCGGGACGTCGCGTGATTGAGGAAACGATCAAGCAGAAGCTTCCAGATGACTTCCAAACCGCAGAATACCTCGTAGAGCACGGCTTCGTGGACATGATTGTGCATCGCAAGGATATGAAAGAGATGCTCTACAAGATTCTGAAATACGCCGGCTGCCGCTGAGCAATGCCATGCAGATCGAACGTAAATTCGAAACCCCTAACAAACGGAGTAACGATGAGTCTGGATTTTGAAAAAGACGTCGCTGATATCGAGGCTAAAATTGAAGAATTTAAGGCCAAAAACCCTGAACCTACAGGTTCACTTGTCAAGGATCTCAACCGACTGGAACTTGAGCGGTCGGAAAAACTGAAGGAAACCTATGCCAATCTTACACCTTGGCAAACCGTGCAGGTCGCGCGGCATCCTGATCGCCCCCTGATCCGCGATTTTATCGCAGGACTTTGCTCAGAATTTATTGAACTTCACGGTGATCGACTCTTTGGTGATGACCACGGGATGATTGGCGGTTTTGCAATGATTGAGAACCATCGCGTCATGGTGATTGGTCATCAAAAAGGGCGCGACCTCGACGAAAAAATCAAGTGTAACTTCGGTCAGGCTTGTCCAGAAGGTTATCGCAAAGCCCTTCGGTTGATGAAGTTGGCGGAGAAGTTCCACATCCCGGTAGTTACGTTTATTGATACGCCGGGAGCTTTTCCCGGCCGCGACGCCGAAGAGCGCGGTCAAGCGGAGGCCATCGCCCGTAATCTGCTTGAGATGTCAGCTCTGAAAACGCCTGTAATCGCTTTGGTGACCGGAGAAGGGGGTAGCGGAGGAGCTATAGGTATTGGAGTGGGCGATGTTGTACTCATGCTTTCCAACGCCGTATACTCGGTCATTTCACCAGAAGGCTGTGCCTCCATTCTCTGGCGTGATGGTTCCAAGGCAAACGAAGCGGCAAATGCGCTCAAAATTACCGCAAAGTCATTGCTTCAACTGAAGATCATTGACGAAATCATCCCTGAACCCGTTGGCGGCGCTCATCGTAACTATGAAGGAACGATGAAAGCCACACGAAAAACACTCATTAAGCATTTAAACAGTCTCGAAAAGATAGCTCCAAAAAAACTGACCATACGTCGATTTGAAAAATTCGCCGCCATGGGCCGCTTTAAATAATTTAGAAAGGATAGATTATGGCTAAGAAAAAAACGCTTACAGCTCAGGACATCGTTCGCGACAGCGCAAATCATATTCCCCTGCGTATTACAGACACTACGCTCCGTGATGCCCACCAATCACTCTGGGCCACCCGGATGCGTACTAGCGACATCATGAAGATTATTGATGTCGTCGATAATGTCGGCTACTACTCACTTGAAGTTTGGGGGGGCGCCACATTTGATGTTTGTTTGAGGTTCCTTCGGGAAGATCCTTGGGAGCGCCTACGCCAGATCAAGGCACACGCAAAGAAAACACCGCTCCAAATGCTTCTGCGTGGCCAGAACATTTTAGGGTACAAAAACTATGCCGACGACGTCGTCGATCGCTTTGTGGCATTAGCAGTCGCTAACGGGGTGGATATTTTCCGTATTTTCGATGCCCTGAATGATTCGCGTAACTTGGAACAAGCCATCAAATGCGTCAAAAAATATGGTGGCCATGCCCAAGGCACCATCAGCTACACCGTGAGCCCTGTCCATACCGTCGACCTTTATGTCCAGGCGGCAAAAGAGCAAATTGCGATGGGAATTGATTCACTTTGCATCAAGGATATGGCGGGCATCTTAACACCCCTGGCCGCAGAACGTCTGGTATCAGCCTTGGTTCGCGAGACCAAGATCCCCATCCAGGTTCATTCCCATGCGACCAGCGGAATGGCTTCTTCCACCTATGTCGAAGCGGTTCGAGCTGGTGCGGGTGCCATCGACTGTGCAATTTCGCCGATGGCGGGATTTTCGTCCCAGCCCCCAGTTGAGACGATGCTGGCCATTTTCTCCGAAACACATTACCACGCTAACCTTGATCAGGACGCGTTGCGGCAAGTCTGCAAATTCTTTGTTGAACTCGCACCATTGCGCCAACTCAAGGCACATGAATCGGACAACATCATTGATCCAGAGGTGCTTTTGCATCACATTCCCGGGGGAATGATTTCAAACCTACGTGGTCAGTTGGCTCAGCAAGGTGCTCTGGATAAACTGGATCAAGTGTTTGAAGAGCTTCCACGTGTCCGGGCCGACCTCGGTTATCCGCCGCTCGTCACCCCGACAAGCCAGATTATCGGTATTCAGGCTGTCATGAACATTCTGTCAGGCGAACGCTATTCGCTTGTGGCGCAAGAAGTGAAGGATTACGCACTGGGCCTCTATGGCCGGTCCCCCGCTCCCATGGATAAAGCGGTGATGAAAAAAATCCTGGGTAATGAAAAGCCCATCACGGTGCGCCCGGCAGATCTACTGAAGCCTATGCTTCCCGATGCCACCGAAGGCGTTGATCCCAAGTTGATCAAAAAGGAAGAGGACATTATTTCATATTGCCTCTTCCCTGAAGTAGCACTCGATTATTTCAAATGGCGCGCCCTACCGCCTGAACAGCGTCCGGCCATACCGGCCGACGTTGAGCTAGCCAAGCAGGTGGCTGCGGAAAAACCCGCCCCGGCTCCAGTTGCGGCCGCGGCAATACCATTCCTGGCTACGTCGGACTACGAGCAGATTAATCTGTTAGTCGACAAAGTCGGCGCACTTAACTTCTCGCAGATCACGATCCAACATGGTGGCAGTGTCATCAGTATCAATGCCGCAGGGGTTACATCAGGGGCTCTGATCGCTCCCGCGACGACGACTTCGGCCGCGCCCGTCGCGGCTCCCGCCTCGAAGGCAGCGAGCACCGCGCCCGCCACCTCTACGGCTCCTGCGCCAGTTGCGGCCAAACCCGCCCCTGCAGCAGGTCCGAGTATCAATGCGCCCCTGAACGGTACGTTTTATCGCTCACCGGGTCCCGGCAAACCAGAATTTGCGCAAGAAGGTGACGTGGTCGAAGAGGGTGCCACCGTTTGTATCGTCGAAGCCATGAAACTCTTCAACCCGATCAAGGCGCCCTATAAATGCAAGGTCATCTCCATGTTAGTTACACATGGCACACCCGTGAAAAAAGATGAGCCGATGATCAGCGTTCAAAAGCTGTAATTGCACTCATAACTCCATGAGTACCGGACTGTTTGAAATTGGCACCGAGGGAGTGGATGTGCAGCAAATCATGGCTGACATCCACGAAACCGTTGCGGCCAAAATGCAGTCCGGCGCTTATGCTGGTGCCCAATTGGCCCGGGCAGAGCGGTTCAACCTGATGAATATGAAGAAGGATGAGAACTTCTTCGATTTTTACATGGAAAGCCTGCGCGAAGCCGTTTTTATTGATATCAATGACTTTGAAATCCGCGAACGACGGGCTATTTTGGCGCCTCTTCTGGTCAAGCTCAAGAGAACCATTTGGAACCTTTTAAAGTTCTACACCTATCGGCTTTGGTCTCAGCAAAATCAGGTTAACGGGCTCTTGCTATCCGCCACCGAGGAAGTGGATCGAAAATACCGCGACAAGATTAAAGCTCTTGAAGACCGCATTCTCAAACTGGAGTCTAAACTCCCCACCGGTTGATGGCTACCCCACCCCGCATAGCCTTTGTATCACCCCGATTCTCCGAGGGACCAACTATCGGAGGTGCCGAAACGCTTCTCCGCAAACTTGCTGAACGACTGGTGGCACAAGGCTGGCAAGTGGATTATCTGACCACCTGCGCCCGCAACCATTTTACCTGGGAAAACGAAATCCCCCCGGGACGAATTTCAGTTGCCGGCATCACAGTTCATTATTTCCCTGTGGATTCCGGGCGTGATCTGGATACGTTCATCAAGCTGCAGAATCGCATCAGCCGCCACGCTGAATTGACACGTGATGAGGAATTGAACTGGCAGAGAAACAATGTTAACAGCCAGGCGCTTTACGACTACCTGCAAACAGAAGGCCACCAGTACGACCGCATTGTCATGGGGCCTTATCTTTTCGCACTGGTCTATTTTTCCAGCCAGATTCATCCAGAAAAAACGCTGCTGCTTCCCTGCTTACATGATGAGGCATTTGCCTATTTGAAAACCACCCGCGAAATGTTCCTGAACGTCAAAGGCTGGATATTCAATGCCGAACCCGAACGGAACCTGGCTCAGCGATTGTATGGTCTGGATCTTTCAAAGGCTCACGTAGTCGGCATGGGCTTGGATGTCTTTGAATCAAACCCAGCTGCATTCCGCCAGTGCCATCATCTAAATACCCCTTACATTATCTATTCTGGCCGCAGGGAACTGATGAAGGGAACGCCCATCCTTTTAGATTATCTGGATGTTTTTCGTGAGCGAACCGGCATCGATCTGAAATTGGTTCTGACGGGCAGCGGCCCCTACGATCCCCCGACAAGACTGGTCCCACATATTCTGGATCTCGGGTTCGTCTCAGAACAGGAAAAACATGATGCCATGGCGGGGGCCGTAGCCTTTTGCCACCCTTCAGTTAACGAGAGTTTCAGCATCGTAATTCTAGAATCCTGGTTGGCGGGTACCCCTGTTTTGGTACATGGAGCCGGGGAGGTCATGCCGGATCATTGCCGGAAATCAAATGGAGGCTTCTGGTTCCGAAACTATCCGGAATTTGAGGAATCACTCTCCCTGTTCCTGGCCAAGCCTGCACTACGGGATGCCATGGGCAAAGCAGGCCAACTGTATGTCCGGAACTTTTATGCCTGGCCTTCTGTGGAGTGCAGACTGCTTGCCGCCTTGCGCTGAGGCCAGCTCCGCAGATTAAGAGCCTGTGCCAATAGCACTGTTCAACACTTCATTGATGCGCAGAAGGGAACGCTGAATATTCGCCACCTCCCGCTCAATGACTTCAAAACGCAAGGCGTTCTCAGTGCGATTGGCTTCTAAGGCATCCCGGCGTAAAGTGACATCTTTCACTTCCTCTTCCAATTCCATAATACGCTGCTGTGAATCGGAGATCACTTCGCGCATATGTATGATGCGAACAGCCTTGTCGGCATCCGAACTATCGATGTCGGAGACCTCCATGCCTTCAGGAATGGGGATTTCGATTTTGTTGCTACAATCAGGACAGGCAATTGTCAAACCTGCGCCACGGCAGTCAATGGCAAGACTTTTACCGCAAAAGGGACAATCAAAAACGATATCAGAATCGCGAATATCGTTCGGATCGTGGATTTCCTTATCTTTAGCCATGGTCATCTCCTCCTGATTCCATTATCCCTACCACTTTAATCTTTTGAAATCCACACAATTCAATTTTGTTCAATTTCGAGGCCAAGATCAGTAATCATCTGTACATCATGCTTCACCTCACGGCCTGGCACCGTCAATAATGGTCCAACCATGATCGAGGTTGCGCCGGCAAAAAACAGCAGGCTCTGGAGATCACGTAAATGCCCGCGTCCGCCACAAACCCGTACATCCGCCTTTAGGACCATCAGCCGTACCATGATCACCATTTTGAGTATTTCAAGCGGAGACATGGGTTCCTGATTTTCGAGAGGAGTACCGGGAATCGGTACCAAAAAATTCAATGGAATAGAATCGACCTGCTCGTTGGCAAGAATACGCGCAAACTCGACGCGCTGCTCAAGCGTTTCACCCATCCCCATCAATCCGCCACTACAAAGTTCCAAACCCACAGAGCGGGCCAAACGCAAGGTTCTCAAGCGATCTTCAAATGTATGTGTGGTACAGATTGTATTGAAAAAACTGGGAGCGGTTTCAAGGTTATGATGATACCGTCGCATGCCCGCCGCCTTCAGGCGTGCTAATTGTTGCTGTGTCAAACCTCCCAGCGATGCACACCATAAGACGGGGTGTGCTGAATTCGCCCGTATGGCCCTACACACCTCATCCAACTCAGCCTCACTCAGAGCGTCACCACTGGTCACAACCCCATAACGACGTATCGGGGTTTGCCCTGCCGACTGATACGCCGCCCCGATTTTCCCGGCGTCTTTCAACGCGTAAATCTCCACTTTTGTTTTATGATGGGACGATTGCGCACAATAGGAGCAATTTTCACTGCAGGCTCCGCTACGAGCATTAAGAATCGAACATAAATTAACGTACTTCCCGAAATAACGTGCCCGCACCCGGGTTGCCGCATCCATCAGGCGGGGAAGGTCATCCGCGTCCGCCTGCAGCACGGCCACAGCGGTCACATCATCTATGGCCTTATCCTCATCCATAGCTCTGACAATCGAGATCCAGTCCTGAACTTCCACAACAACACTTCCTCTCAAGGGGCGTTAAAACCACGCAAAAATCATTAATTAAGAACATTTTGCAACACGGATACCAGTGCATCAAGTTTATATGGCTTTTGAAGATACCCGGAAACGTTCCAATCAGGAAAACTTTCCACGATATTATCCACCATATATCCGCTACATAAAATAATTTTCATCACAGGGTCAATTTCACGCAGCATATCCAAAGCCTCTTTTCCATCCATGTTAGGCATAGTCAAATCCAGCAATACACAAAGAATGCGCGCATGCTCCTTCTTAAACACATCTATCGCCTCATTACCATCAGAGGCTTCAAGAACAGTAAATCCAATCCGCTCCAACATTCTGCGCCCTAAAGTCCGGACCGTTTCCTCATCATCTGCCAGGAGAATGACTCCAGATCCTTGCCAAGCCGCCTTGTCCGCATCAGGGGCCAGAATAACTTTATCAGATTCCTTACAACCCATCGGAAGAAGAACCCTGAACCTCGTCCCTTTCCCCACCTGACTGACAACATCTATTGTGCCATGATGGCCCTTGATAATACCAAGCACTGCCGCCAAGCCCAATCCTCGTCCGGTAAATTTAGTTGTGAAGAAAGGATCAAAGATACGTTTAGCAGTGGGCTCATCCATACCGCAACCGGAATCAATGACGTCAACAAATACATACTTTCCTACCGGCAGATCGTCTTTTAACCACATCGACGAAAACATGACATGGTCACATTGAATGACACCCGTTTTCAGGCTAATTAATCCATTTTCATTCCCGATGGCCTCGGAGGCATTAATCACAAGATTCATAAGGACCTGCCTCAATTGCGTCAGATCGCCATCCACCAGGGGAAGATTTGGTTCGAGCTCATATGCAAGTTGAACTTTTTTCCCGAGTGACACTTTCAGCATGCTGGTCATATCGCTCACCATATCGTTCAAATTTATTCCCTGAATACTGGCATGACCACGGCCAGAATAGATGAGCATCTGTCTGGCAAGTTCAGCGGCACGACACGAGGCCTTATCAATGTCCTGCAAATAATCATAAATAGGAGACCCCGCCGGCGTCTCCAAACGAGCCAGTTCAACATTCCCTAGAACCGCCATCAGAATATTATTGAAATCATGTGCGATGCCACCAGCCATGAGCCCGAGACTTTCGAGTTTCTGGGCCTGCTGCATCTTGGCCTGCAGGCTCCGTTTTTCATCCTCGATCCGAAGCCGTTCATTTATCTCCCGTGAAAGCTCTTCATTTTTCAGCGATAATGCCTCTGTCCGTGCCTGAATCCTCATCTCTAGCTCACCATGCGCTTTCAGTAGCGCCTCCTCCGCCAACCTGCGTTCATTATTTATCAGGGTATGCGTGACCTGATCTGCCATCTCGGCGACAAAACGCATTTCGTCAGTCAGCCAGTTCCGACATTTGCTGGTCTGAATGGCTGTCAGCCAGCCGGACAACTTACCGGACACGCGCAGCGGGGCAACAAGCACAGCCCTGGCATCTCCCCCCAACTCCTCTCTGATAACGTCGAATCGATCATCGTTCTGAAAATTTGAAGAGAGAACAGCACGCCCTTCTTCCAGGAGTTTCAGATAAGAGTCTCCTTCAGCAACACAGGAAATCCGCCCTGATGTATGAGTTGCCGTACCAGTTTGATAAACATCCTCAGAACGAAATTTCTCGTCATTTTTCATCTTCAACCAAAATTCCACTCGCTCGACATTAATGACCTCCGCCGTCACGCAGGTGACCGCACGGGCCATCATGTAAATGTTACCATCGGCTACAAAAGAGGAATTGGCAATTTTGAGCAAGGCGGATTGATGCTGCTGCATACGCCGTCCAACCGCATTTTTAATCTGGGATTCCTCAATTTCACGTCGCCATAAAACTGTAAACAACAGCAGCAAGAGAAGGCCACCACCAGTCAAAAACAAACGTAACATGCGCGCAAAAGCGATATCCGAAAGCCATTGTTCCCCAGGTTCATCGATTCCCAGTAACGCGACCACGTTTCCTGCAGCATCCAGAATCGGGGCATACCCCGATACAAACATGCCCCATGCATCAGAATAAAGTTTAGAAACAACAGGCACTCGAGTGTGGAAAACCCCCATAATTTCCGCAGGTGGGCTCTCATACACCTCACCCGGGGCGGCAAGGGCCTTATCCGACTCTGTGCTAAATCGTCCGGGCTCGCTATCCAACAGAAACACTACTTTACCTTCCCGAACCGCCAGCAAATACACATAACGAATAAAGGCATCGGCTTCACAAATCCGCTGACATTGCCGTTTTAAATCAAGATATGACGGCGCTTCCAGGTCATCTTTATTACCCTTCAACTCCATAACTTCCCGTGCATTCATGACTGCCGCCATGCCTCGCGATATACTCATCAGACGTCGCTCATGCTCCGAGCGACACTGTTGCTCAGCACGTTCAACTAAGAACCAACCTGCACAGACAACAATCATTACCGCTATACACGCAATCCAATGCACATACCGGATACGCCGGGCAAACTCGGAAGGATAAGTACGGGCTTTCCAGTTGTCATAGTCATACCAAAGGATCAGCGTCAACGCTCCGGCAAGAAGACATCGGAATACCTGGACAGGAATGCCGGTATTGGCCAGGAACCACTGTTCATTAAAATGGTTTGCCGGCCAGAAGTGGGCTGACGGCAGAATCAATCCTGTAATCACAGCGTAAAGGCATAAAGCCCATGGCCCAACAAAATTAGGGCTTCGCCGCAGTTCATCACCAGGCATCATTCCACCCTGCCATAACGCCAGCGCAGCCAAAATCCCGGCGGGGAAACCTAAATTTACACGAATTAACGCGGTGAAGTCGCTTGGATCCACTTTCACACCCAGCAGGATTACCAGAAGTCCGGGGTAATAAATCCAAACCCCTGCTTTCCACTTCCGGTTCCAAACAACACTTCGCCGGCCAAACTCAAAGAGACAGAAAAAGGATCCGGTCAAAATCAGCCCATGAAGAATACTGAACCAGTGCTTCGCCCCCATTGCCGGGACCAGCATATTCAACCATTCATTGAGCCCATGCAAAACGCCAAAAGCACACAAATAGCGCCAATCCGCACTGTTCCCGCGTCTTTTCACCATAGAGCCGACCGTCAAGGCGAGGAGAAAAAATATCAGTCCGTAAAGGAGATAAACGAAATCAAGATGATCAACGAAAAAATTATTCACGTCGACTTACACTTTCTTGAGTGGCTGCATGGGTTCTTATTTATCCCATCAATTCGTCGCGAATCCTACACTTTACCTCATCCTTTCCATACAGAAATATCAGCGAAGCCCCCGCTCAAGCTCCACCAGATTCCGTTCCATAATGGTGATATAAGCATTAGTGGAATTCGGACCTGATACGACAGGATCCAATGTGAAGAGTCCCGCCCCCGTCTCTCGGGAAATCGCTGTCGCCACTTTCGCTGGATACTGAGGTTCAACAAAAAGAGTCTTTACTCCAGTCGTCCGAACCAACTGGATAAGAGACGCCATCTCAGCAGCGGAAGGGGCAGAACCTGGTTCGCGCTCAATTACTCCGACCACCTTGAGCTTGAATTCATCTGCAAAATACGGAAAAGCTTCATGAAAAGTGATGATTTCCCGGCTCCGAATCTGTTGCAATTTCAAATCCATTTTCCTTTTCAAGGCCTCCAATCGGGCAATATAGGCAGAGGCATTTTTCTGATACAGATCTGCATGCACGGGATCCCATCCGGCAAGCCCATCAGCAATCCGTTGAATTTGCATGATATGCCGGCTCGGGCTGACCCATATATGAGCATTTGTGCCCCCTCCTGACACAAGCAAATTGATTCCCGCGCTTGCGTCAATGATCTTCAGTCCCGGTCTTCTACTCCCACAGTTTTCAAGAAATGCTTCCAAACCTGCCCCGTTCACAACCAATACCTCAGCCGTTGAAAGTGTAGCCATATCACGTGTCGTCAACTGATAATCATGCAAACAGCCCGTCGCTGAATCTGCCAACGCAATAACCCGGATCCCCTCTACCCCGGAAACGATATTCATAAGGGCCAGGCGAATCGGATAGAAAGTTGCCACAATTGTTCGCATGTGCTCTTTTTCCCCAGCCCCGCATAAACTCCCAAGAAACAAAGTCTGCACCAGTATGATGAAAATTTTCTTCTGCATAAACAGACTCTACTCGCAAGAGGAATTGCTTGCCAAGTCCTACCTTCATCATGACAATAGTATTTCAGAGGTTCATGGCTTACAAAGGAGATCGCACATTAATTATGAGTGATAAAACATTTGTTCTGGATACCAACGTTTTGCTCCACAATCACACCTGTATTGAATCTTTCGCCGATAACACCGTCATCCTGCCGATGCCGGTGATCGAGGAGCTCGATAAATTCAAAAAGGAAACCAATGAACTCGGGCGTAATGCGCGCGGCGTTATTCGCCGACTTGATGCACTCCGCGAACGAGGCCGCCTGGGGGAAGGTGTTCGGATGGAAAACGGCGGTATCCTCAAAATCATGGTCTCCCCCAGCCCAGCAAAAGATTCCGGCCTGGAGGATGAAGTCCCGGACAATAAAATCATCCGCGTCGCCTACTGGCTACACAAGCAGGGCGAACGTGTCTACTTCGTATCCAAGGACATAAACGCCCGCATCAAGGCGGATGCACTCGGCATTGAGGTAATGGACTTTGAAAAGGAAAAGATTAATTTTGAAGAACTTTTCGCCGGCTATCGGGAAGTGACCGTCAAAGCCCAGGTTATTGATGAATTCTATGCCAACCATAGCGTGGAAATTCCCGATCTCAATCTGCTCCCCAATGAGTTCGTTAATCTTATTTCCGAAGGTACAGAGCATCTGACCGCCTTGGGCCGGGCTGGCGGAAACGGAACGATTATTCCGATGAACTCCAAAATCGAGAGCGTCTTCCATATCAAGCCCCGTAGCCGCGAACAGCGCATGGCGTTGGAACTCCTGATGGACGACTCCGTTCATCTTGTCACGCTGGTGGGCAAAGCTGGAACCGGAAAAACGCTCCTGGCTCTCGCAGCTGGCCTCGAAAAAACACTGAACCAGAAACGTTATGACCGGATTCTTGTGACGCGCCCTATTATGCCTTTTGGCAAAGATATCGGATATCTGCCCGGGCATAAGGAGGAGAAACTTGCCAACTGGATGATGCCTATTTTTGACAACCTCACCTATCTCATGCTCAAAAGTGGTACCAATGAGCAACACAAGAACACCGTTCGCGATCGAATTGACAAGCTGATGCGAGATGAAATCATTGAGCTTGAGGCCCTGACGTATATCCGCGGGCGCTCTATTCCCCGCCAGTTCGTGATTGTGGATGAGGCCCAGAACCTCACCCCGCATGAGATCAAAACGATCATCAGTCGTGCTGGTGAAGGCACTAAAATGATCCTGACCGGCGACCCCTACCAGATTGACAACCCCTATCTGGACGCAAGTAGTAACGGCTTGGCCTACGCCGTGGAGCGGATGAAAACCCAGGCAATTCATGGCCATGTGACCCTTACCAAAAGCGAGCGCAGCACCCTGGCTGCCATCGCGGCCAACCTGCTATAACATTACACCATGAATAAAATCCAACTGGACGCCCTCTTCACCACAGATTCAGAACGCTTTATCCAAGAGTGGAAGGAATTTCTGCGTTTTCCAAGTGTTAGCATCAGCGAAAAGCACCAGCCTGATTGCGTAAAGTGCGCCGACTGGCTCATAGCCCATCTGAAGGGCATGGGGTTCAACACCAGGTTGATCCCAACCGCATCCCACCCTCTGGTATTCGCGGAACGTTCAGGCAAGCCCGGTTCCCCCACCGTTCTTTTTTATGGCCACTATGATGTCCAACCGGAAGACCCCGTTGCATTATGGAAAACTCCCCCATTCGAGCCCACCCTGATCAAGGGGCGCCTGTATGCTCGTGGAGCCCAGGATAATAAAGGGCAGCTCTTTGCCGCACTCAAGGCCATTGAGACCCTCATTCAAAAGAACGCACTCCAATGCACAGTCAAAATCCTGATTGAGGGGGATGAAGAGACCGGCAATATGCAGGTGCTCAAGGTTCTGGCTCAAGAACGCACATTGTTAAAGGCTGACATCGTCATGGCCGCCGATACCAGCGCCGTAAGTTCCGGAGCGCCGACCATTACGATGGGGCTTCGAGGGATCGCACATATGACCCTTGTTGTTTCAGGGCCGGATCATGACCTGCATTCTGGCGTTCATGGAGGGCGTGTGCCTAATCCCGCTATTGGACTGTGCAAATTAATCGCCTCGCTCCATTCAGAAGATGGCCGGGTGGCCATCAACGGTTTTTATGACTGGATTCAGCCTCCATCAGACGAAGAGCGGAAACTGGCCAACGCCAACCCGCTTGACCCCGTCTGGTACCAATCGGTAACCGGAGTTCCGCCCGTGGCAGGGGAACAGGACTTCACACCAGTTGAGCGCACCGGTTTTCGCCCTGCCATTGATATCAATGGGATTCATGCCGGATATGGCGGAGTGGGAAGCAAAACCATCATTCCTGCAAGTGCGATGGCGAAACTTTCAGCACGGCTGGTTCCCGGTCAGGAGTCTGAACGCATTCTGAAACTGATTACGGAACATCTCCACAAACATCTCCCGACCGGTTTGAACTTATCCATCATCGAACAGGGAATCGGGGGCCCGGCCTTTCGAGGGAATCTAACATCCCCTTCTGTTAAAATAGCACGCCAGGTTTTAGGAGAGCTATCCGAACTCCACACCGCATTCCTCTGGGAAGGGGCCTCCGTTCCGATCCTGTCTTATTTACCCCAAATCGCTGGTGGAGAGGCCCTCCTCGTCGGTTTCGGAAGTGAAGAAGACAATATTCATGCTCCAAATGAATCTTATTCTCTCGAGCAATTCAGGATGGGCTTCCTCTATACAGGGCTCTTCTTGTCCCGACTGGGTCAGTCCCGCTAAACCCTGAAGCATCATCATGAATCCATTACGCTCCGAACGCATCTATGACCGCCAATCCGAAGTGTTGGTCGCCTTGCTTGAGCAAGCCCAGGCGGCCGCACAGGCGGGGCAGCCACTCGACTCACTGCTGTCACGTTTTTACCGGGAACACACTGAATTCGGCTCACGGGACAGGCGCCTTTTTTCCGGAACCGCGTTCTCCTATTTCCGGTGGAAAGGCTGGCTGGATATCGTGGCTCCCGACATCAGGGTTGCGGCAATTTTTGCCCATCTACTGGACTCAACAGAACTCCATCCGGCCATGGCCAAGCTGGCCGCCACCTGCGCCATCACGACTCCCGCCTTGAGCCCGATGGGCTCGATGACGCTCGACGAAAAAGCCCTGTCCCTGGGGAAGCGGACGGGTCATTCACTGGATTGCGCCCAACTGGTTCCCGGCTGGGCAATTCCCCTGCTCCATCTACCGGATCAGCGGATTATCAGTGCCTTCCAAAATTCACTCCCCACCTGGCTGCGGGCCAAGCCGGAAACCCGTGACTCCGTTCTCACCGCGCTGAAGGAACTGAACGCCGAACCGACTCCCCACCCAGTGATTCGTTCCGCGATTGCCGTTCCCCGGGGCATCAATCTGCGCTCCCTGCCCCGCGCCATCCGGGATCAAATTGATATCCAGGATCTAGCATCACAGGCCACCACCCTGATCTGTAACCCGCAGCCCCACCAACGCTGGTGGGATGCCTGCGCCGGTTCCGGGGGGAAAACTCTCCATTTAGCCGAATTGGCCGGAGCCTCCGTCTCCATTCTGGCGACGGATATCCGCCGAACTATTCTGGAAAGCTTGGAGCGAAGACTTCTCGAGACGGGCATTCGCACCGTCACCGTGGCGCAATGGGACGGGCTGAAGGAGTCGCCGCCTCAAGGGGGCTTTGACGGGATTCTGTTGGATGCACCCTGCTCGGGAATCGGGACCTGGCATCGTAATCCGGACGCCCGATGGCGAACCACCGAAGCACGGGTGGCTGACCTGACGGCCATCCAGACCGGTTTGCTAAACGCGTGCTCGTCCCGCTTAAAGCCGGGAGGCGTGCTCGTCTACGCCACCTGCACGCTGACCCCGCAGGAGAATGATGCCATCGTCATGCGATTTCTGGCCACTGCACCGGACTTTAAACTTGAGTCATTTATCAATCCCATGAACGGGACCCCCTGCACCGGAAAACTCCAGTTTATGCCGTGGGACGGACCCTGCAACGGAATGTTTGTCGCACGATTAAAAAAATCCTAGCCTCTGGGATGATCAGGATGGCACCAGGATGCTCGCTAATGTTGCATCAATGGCCAGAAGAAACTCTGCGCCAAGTCCTTGAACCCGTGACTCATAGACAAGGATAATGCGCTCCGGCACGCTCAAGCTTAAGGAATCTGCTTTGGTTAACGCCCCGCCTCATGATTTCGAGCGGAGCGATATTATCATGGAGGCGGTTGTTCGGTGTCTGATCATTTGCGGGCCTTGCCTGTGATTGATTCCATCCGCATCCTGAAAACCCTGGTCTTATCGATGAGTTTATCGATGTACTCAAGCCCCTCTTTGACGTAGTCGGGCGAGTACTTCCTAACAAACAGGAGCAGGCCTGGTCTCTTTTCCCTGGCGGAAAGTTCCTCCACGGAACCTGTGGCAATAGCACTTTCGTACTTGGTTCCAAACTTTTCGGGTAATACCTCCGTGCGGCCGACCACGCAAAACGAGACTCTCGGGTTCGCGCAGAGAATCTCGGTCTTCTTGCCCTCCAGCGAACAATGGAAGTAAATGCTGTCCCCATCAAGTGCGAAGTTCAGGGGAATACCATGCGGCAAGCCATCTTGGCATGCCATAGAGAGGACGCCGTATTCGGCTGATTCGAGAAGACTTCTTGCTTCCTCGATGCTTATTGCTCTGTCATCGCGTCTCATTGTTTCTCACCGAACGTTCACAATCTGGCTGAGGAGCGTAGCGCCGATAGCCAGCATTGTGTTGTTGGGGGCTTATGATAATGGGGCAATTCGATCAAAAGACTGTTGATTTTTAGCTAGAGACCAGTCTTTCAGCAACTCCACCTGATGAAGCGTCGCCCATTCAATAACCAAACCCAAGGCACGAGGAGGAATCGATCCAGTAAAGACAGAAAGATGATGGATGTCAATCAGCACCTCGTGCTCGCCATAATATGCATGAAAATGGGGAGGATTGTGATCATCAAAAAACATCTTGATGACGATACCAAAGAATCTAGATATCTCAGGCACAAGCCTTCTCCAAATTAGGAATGGAAAACATCTCTTCAGGCTGCTGTCCAGTAACCTTCATGTAGAGTGAATCGGGGCATAGATCAATCTGCCCGCCCCACACTAATTCTCCCGATGACCCAATTAATACTTTGCGAAATTCGGCAACATCTCGCCACAGCGAAAAGACACCCTTCCCAACCAGGGTGGAAACATCCGCAATTCCAACCACACCATCATCAAATTCCAAACGCAACTTGTAGTCATTAAGTGTTTCAACTTTAATAATGTGCTTCATAAGGTTAAAATACCAGTTTCCAAGAAAAGCCGCAATCTGGTTTCCAGAATTTTCCTATTACATTTCCGACCTACAACTGCAGTCTTATTTGATGTAATAGCCCGATACACGCCACTTCCCGTCTTTATCCAGCATGGGTGTCACCGTCTCAGCCGCCACCCTGGCGCTCAACCCTAGACTTGAACCACTCCACGATGTCACGATCCAGTCGAATCGTAATGCGAACCTTATTCCCCGACGGGGGCACGACCGCACCGCGGCGCGCTTTACTGAAATCAAATTTATTGTTCATACTGTTTGACCTCATGTTTTAATGCTTTGCGCGCCGAAATGATTCGCCTCATCTTTCAGATTTCATCCGGCATTGGTTTCCGCACGTGCTGGACGCTTCGCCTGTCACTCGCTCCGAACTCCTTAAAGTTCTTCCGTGCTGTGCTGAGTGGAAGCTCACCATTCAGACTCCTTCGCTCAACTTGGCCTCACTGTCCCCGCCCACTCCATGGGTCCAGGGGTTCCACCCCTGGCTTTGGACTTCAACCCCTTCAGGGTTGCTGATCTATTCATCACCATTCAGCCAACGTCAGCGATGAGGGGACGGCGAACCCGCAGCGAGCGTGCGAGCTGTCGCGATCCAAAAACTGGTTGGCGGTTATCCTATAGAGAGCAGTTCAACTGCTCCGCAGTCGAACTGTTCTTTAATAACACC
>JBAWZF010000008.1 GCA_037143175.1 bacterium | reverse complement strand
GAATAGAGGTCCAGATTCAGCGTAAGGGTTCGCTCATAAGAAACCAACAACTTCCGCAGTTCAATGGTATCAGCCAGTTCCTTGATGCGCTGACGATGATACTTACGCAGTGCTTCAAAATATTGAGTCGCTTTAGCTAGATACCCCCACGAGCCAAACTCAGGCCGCTCCGCCAGGGTTAATACCGGCAGGGACATCATGTTTCCCGACACATTATCCTTGGTCTGGGCGGCAATGTAGGCCTGAAGCAAGGGATGCGTATTCTCCGTCATCGCCCGCTCCGCGTCCGTGGCCTTCAGCGCGTCAAACCCCTCTCGGAAAATCGGTTTTCCCGCCCTGAAATAGGCCAGCTTGGCGGTGATCACATCTTCCCGACGCTCCAGGTTAACCTCGCCAGACACCACTTTCATTCCAGACTCAAACCAATTCCGGAAATCAGCCTCCTGCGTCAGACGTTCCTTCAGGCGAGTTCCTGCGCCCGCCTCGCTTCGGGCCAGTTCGCCACAAAAAACCAAAGCGCGTTCGGCATAGTCGAGACGTCGACGCTCTTCAACTTGCCGCTGCTCCAAGGGCTTGTAGTCACGCCGTTTCTCGGTGAATTTCTCTACTGCATCCATTAATCGGCAGACGCCAGTCAATGCCTGCGCATGCCCGGCTGTGGCGGCAAAAATAATATCGCGGTCCAATTCGCCCTTATACTGCCCTAGCGCCTGAGCCAGCTCCAGCAACGCCACCAGCGACAGCGATTGTTCCGCACCTGGCGCCAGTTCAGGAACGACCGAACTGCTGTCATAATAACTATTCAGAATCAGGGCCTCGCGGCCGCCCCCCTTCCCCCGCAGCAAACCAACCACATTGCGAGCCCGCTTGGTCTTCCACGCGACCTTGGAGCGAATCGTCACGTCCTGACCACTAAACTTTTCAATCGGACCGCGCGCCACGAACCGGGGGTAGGCCATGTCGGCCGCGCCCAGCATGCTCGCCCATGGGGCCGCCTGATCCGGATCACTCCGCATCGCCTTGGCAACTTCATCCTCGCGCACCACCAGAGCCCGCACCCCGACCCCTGCCAAGGTGGGCCAGGAACCGGCGGAATCAAGATAGGTCAAAACAATCGTCTGCTTCGGATCATTCCCTGCCAGCAACGTCAAATCTGCACTCTCTGTCTCAACCAAGCGCGCCCGGATGCCTTCCGGAGGCACATTCTGCGGCACCAGACCGGAAGGTTCAAAGGGGTACAAGGTAACACCCGGCAAGGGCTTCCCGTCGGCACCCAGGATCTCACAGAACTCAGTCTCAGGTACAACCACCTCAAACTCCTGAGTGCGCACCTCAAGACCCGCCGCCGCAAAGGTATCCCGGATCAAGGTCTCGGTACGGTAGAACCCCGGACTACCTGTCAGACGTCCGATTTGCCGTTCACCCGGCTTCACGCCGGCGTCCGCAATACGGGTCACTGTTTTTTGCAAATTAGTTTCTGATAATTGGCTCAAAAGCCGATCCTCGGAATAGTTCCGGACAAAGGCCGCACGATGCGTTCGCTCAGGAGGCTGGGCAAAGAGCACAAAGAAGGTGATTAATCCCAACCCCGCCGCCAGAAAAAGAATGGCAACGATCAGCTGGCTTCCCAATGATTTGATTCGGGTTTCGCTCATGGTATTTTCGAGTAAACTTCGGTTACACCCTGGACTCGCAGGCAAATGCCCACAACGTCAAAGACAACTATCGACGCAACGCAGCCTAGGAACATTCCCACACAAAAAGGAACCAGGCCCCGACGTATGACATGCGCTCCCCCAAGACGGAAGAGCACCAAGCGGGCCAGCCACGCCAGAAAGAGGACAAACCAGGATCCCTTCATAAAGTAACTCGAAGCCAGAACATATCCGATGGGATGGAACGGAAACCACATGAACTTCATCCGCAGAAACGCCACCGCCCCCGTAATCCCCGCGCCAATCGTCAACCCCTTGGCATCCATATTCTGTGCGACATTGAACGGAGCCAACTCCGGCGTTTTACCAAGGGTGCCTACCGCAAAAGCGCGATCGGCATCAGCCTCTCCAGCACGGAAACTATTGAAATACCAATTCTGCCCATAGGGCCAAGCGGTTTTAAGGCTGTTACCGCCGAATCCGTAAAGCCAGCAAAGCAGCACAAAACCACCGATCAGCAAGCCACCCAACACCCCGAGCGTTAACCCTGCACCCACATCACGCGGCCGCACTTTGAAATGCCGACCCAGCTCCATCATTTCCACCTGCACCGGCGCGATCAGCAGAAACACCGAGGTACAAATGAAACCACTGGCCAGCGAGGCCATCAACATCCCCGTTGATTGGAATACCGCAAACCCGCCCAACGCAGTCATAAACTGGATTCCCATATACGGCGTCAGGTAGCCGAAAGGGGCGCCACATTCCGCACGGATCTTACTCGCCGCGAAGCCACAAATTAACATGTAGCCAAAAAATAAAAGACTGGCCTTGACGCCCATCTCCGTCCAAACACCCCAAAGAGCCAGTGTCGCCAATGATGAAATAATCAATAAAACGGCCTGCCGATAGGACACCACTTCATCCTGCGAACTGGCATCTTCCCCGGGTTTGCCCCGTCCGACCACCATGCGAAAGACTCGCGCCAGATGATGCCGTCCGACAAACACCGCCAAAAGAGCGTACCCTATGAAGGCCCCCATCGCCTGCTGGAACTCCCAGGGATATCCCGGATACCTGGTCAGCGTGAAGGCTTTCCCGAACAGATGCCATAATTGGAATAATATGAAAAACGCCCACAGCGAAAAAAGAATGTCCGTCTCGATCAGCAAGGCGATAGCCAGCAAACACAACGATAGTCCTATACCTGTTCCAACCCCAATCCCCACATTCTGCAAAAAGGCCTTGATCACCGGACTGGTGAAATATTCGCCAAAGGTTGCAACATTAAAAATGGGCGCCGGACACTGGGGGTAGTAAAACTGGATACCCTTTAACAACGCCAACACAAGCCCGACCGTAAATCCGGCCCACAGAATCCGGTTTCGAAAAACAGTGCGATAGACCTTTCCTTCCGGCGTCACCGTCTCTTCAAACAAAGTCTTGGGAAGAATCGTGAGGGGAAACGTAAAACGCTCAAACTCTACCCACTGCTTGCGCATCAACACATTCATGCCAAGGAAGCCGATAAACAGACCTAATACTAACAACCCCCAAGTCATTGCAGGTTGCATCCATTGTCGCAAGGGAATGTACCCCGTTATCAGAAATTTGAGACCAGCCCAGCTGAACATATTGTCGGGCCGGACCACCAGAAAATCGCGCTCACTGGGATCCAGATTAGCCAGATTCGACTCCGTCACCAGCCGTCGTCCGGCATAAGCACCCTCAACGGCCTCAACATTAAAGAACTGCATGTCCTGCAACGCGAGAGCCCCCTCCCCAGTAAGCGTGACGGCAAAATTCAGTTTGTTTTTGAGATCAGAAGGAATTTTGACGGGATTGAGGCCGACCCGCTGAAACCCGCCTGGAAAAGCGAAGGACGGTTGGGTCACATCCGCACTGACCAACAGCGTTTGGACGACCCCGTCATCAGCCTGCATCGTGACAAAATAGCTGGATCCTTTCGTGAACCCTTGCGCCCGAACCAACATGGAGAAAAGGCAACTCTCGCCGGGAACAAGCACTTGTTTGCCCTTTTTGTCATAACGGTTGATTGACCATTGCAGCGCGGTACGCGAGTCAGCGGCAGTGCCATTGGACAACACCGGGCTCGTCCGGATCTGCTTGTCCTTGATTGTGGCGTCTTCCCACCCGAGGGCACCTCCCCCGGTATGCGTGAATCCGGTCAGCTTGTCCTTAAATTGGCCATTCACGCAAAGATTGTCACCATGCGGCCAAGCGATCAGAGGCAAACTATCATACGTCTTGAAATCCTGATTGTGAGGCACGGCGGCAACCAAACCGAAAATCCGATGCCACATCCCCTGGGTCATGAGCGGCGCGGCCAACACCAGGGCGGCATAAATAACCACCAGTTCAGCAGCCACCAGGCGCAGAGGACGGCGGATCTTATAGAGCACCGCACAAATCAACAACAACACACCTATTACGCCCACCGCACTATTCGGGGGCGAATTCTCCGCCAAGGGCCCACCATAAGTATTATATAATTCTTCGTATTGTATCCAAATGCCCATCAACAGCATGGACACAATGGCCACAACGAACGACCGGATGGTCAGACCTCTTGTCGGTTGGCTAGGAACCATATTCAGCTTATGCTCACTTTCATAACACAGAACTTTTTCGACCGTTACAGCCGCAAATCACAGGGGGGCCATGCCCACCATCCGGTTTAAGAACGTAAAAATATAAAGCAAGGCGTGTGCCAGTACAAGCAAAACTGTTTGAATATCAGGTGATATAAGAGAGCCTAAATACATCATTCATAGAACCAGACTACGCAAAATCAATAGAATTATTTTTTGCCTCTGATTGGTCTGGAACAATAAATGAATGGCACCATTGTACTCTCTTGTGCACATAATTAAAACGGAACTGCATTCTCTTGTATGCGCCTTCTCCTACCCGACAAATACCGGCTGAATATGTTTGTTCCAGAGATTATCGGTCACCAGGGGGGCAATCCGGTCGGCATGGGCTTCCAATGCTTGCGTATAAACAGTGCCGCACTCTGCCGCCACTTTATACCCCACATGCAAGAGCTGACGGAAGTTGGGATTGAATAACTTGTTTGCCGGGTCATGCCGCAAGGCGGCCGCAAAATCTTGTCCCGTCCACCCTGCCACGACCTGCGGCGCAGGGAGATCCGACTTATGAATTTCGATCACCGTTGCGTACGGGGCACAAAGTTCATCAAACCGTCCATACGCCTTCTCATAAATCCCTGCCGCCAGCTTCAAGGCATCCCCCCCAGCCAAAGCCAGGCCAGCCACCTCTTCCAGCCAGGTCGTCCCGGCCGTTTTCAAATGAACCCCTGCCTGATGTTTACGCAACAACTGATGGATCGGACGATACAAAGAAAACTTGTCACTCCCGGAATGGACGCTCAGTTTCAGCGAGGCCGGCAACCCGAACTCCGCCACCGCCATCGCCAGGACGCTCAAATCGGCATCAAATTCACGGGTGAACTGCGCCACATCGCCCACATAATCGACGCCTTTATTAAACCGCCCACTGAACTTTGGCGCCAGCGTCTGCACCGGAACACCCTCATGCGCTAGGGCGCCCAGGATAAAAAACAACTCTGCAGGGGTTTGCGGCTGTAAGGACTCATCCATGGATACTTCCGTTACAAACTTACCACGCCCCTTCGCCTCCTCAATAAATCGGTAGATCTTGCCCGCTTCCTGGACCGCTTTGAGATATCGGCATGCAACCTCCTGTAGAAATGGCAGCGTGACCTCGAGCTTCATCTTACCATCCGGCGAGGCAACCGTTCCGACATATCGGCTGAAGACCGCCACAAACTCCGCTATCGCATCAGGATCAGCGGCTTCCCCGATGAAGTCCGCCACATCCAGTGTGAAGAAATCACAAGGCGCAATGAAGCCGGCCACCGTTTTCAAGCCGATATGATCGGCATCGACCAGCCACGGGCCAGTCCATTTCCGCTGCCGAACCGCGGACTCGGCCGCCTGCCGGGCATTTTCCGGCTTGGTCCCGATGGTGGTATGTTCACGATTTGACTTATTCCAGACCGGTGTAATATCAACCTGCTGCGCCCGGGCAAGTTCAAAGGCCTGCAATTGCGCCGCACCCTGATGCCCAAACCGATCCCCAATCCCCATTGAATATTTTTCCAGTTTCATCATACTCCCCGTAATAAGACGTTGCTCGATAAGGTATTTTCGAGCAACGTCTAAAAGTTTTTTACTCAGCAATTTAGCGTAAAATCCGCTTATTCCGCTTGATTTAGCGTGGCGCAACATGTTAAATATTAACTATTTATGATCAATAATGAGTTGACGATGAAAACATGTGCTACACAGTAAAAGATAGGCGAAAACATTCACGGCGGCAACCTGTTTCTTCCGGCTCCAAACACCGCCGGGTGCGATTGCAAAATATTGTACTCGCCCCGACTTCAGAAGCCAGAATTCAGGTCGCGTTATCAGCGAGATCCCCACGGTGTTTATTTCAGGATGGCATTGACCGTTCTCTGAGCTTGTCTTACAGTCAGCTTATCAGGAGACGTTCTCAATGCCTTATCCACAATTTGACCGTAGTAAATTGCTCATTAAGTCGCTCGCACAGCGCCCCAACAAACTTGCCATTGAGCAGGATCATGTAAAGCCAGACCAGGCCCCCACCCCACTGACGGCCACGGCCATGAAGTTGATGCAGGAGACGGTGACGCGGATTCGCTCGGCCCGTCAGACGGGTAAACCCGTGGTCATGGCCTTTGGCGCCCACACCATCAAAAACGGACTTTCCCCCGTACTGATCAACCTGATGGAGAATGGCTGGATCACCCATCTGGCAACCAACGGCGCGGGTATTATTCACGACTGGGAGTTTGCCTATCTCGGCCAGAGTAGTGAGGATGTTAAAACCCATGTCGCCCGTGGGGAGTTCGGCATCTGGCAGGAAACCGGCTTCTATATCAACCTGGCCATTGTCATCGGTGCCTACGAAGGACTCGGCTATGGAGAGTCAGTCGGCAAAATGATCGAGCGGGAAGGGCTGATCATTCCGGCACAAGAGTCCCTGATAGGGGAAATCAAGAACATGATTGTGAGCGAAGACCGACTGGCGGCAGCAGTGGATCTTTTAGGGACTATCCGAAAATTCAAGTTAACCCCCGGCCCCCTGGCCATACCCCATCCCTTCAAGGCCTATAGCGCCCAGGCAACGGCTTACCGGCGGGGAATCCCGTTTACCGGCCATCCCATGATCGGGCATGACATCATCTATAACCACCCGATGAATCACGGGGCAGCCATCGGACGTACGGCCCTGCGGGATTTCATGTCATTCACCCATTCCATCAGCCAACTTCAAGGCGGAGTCTACCTGTCCATCGGATCCGCCGTCATGTCCCCCATGATCTTTGAGAAGGCGCTCTCCATGTCGCAAAACCTAGCCCTACAGGCAGGCCAGCCGATCAACCGGCATTTTATTGTCGTGGTGGACCTTGCTGAATCCACCTGGGATTGGCAAAAAAACGGCGAACCGCCCAAGGATAATCCCGCCTATTATCTAAGATACTGCAAAACCTTCAATCGCATGGGTGGCGAAATGCATTATCTGTGCGCCGATAACCGGGATTTTCTACTTACGCTCAGCCAACTATTAGCGACATGAATTCACCGTATCAGTGGTATCAGACTGGCAACACATTTTATCGGGCTCTACTCACGGAGATCGGAAAAGCCAAAGAGTCAGTCCTGCTGGAAACCTATATCTTTGACGCGGGCTATCCTGGCGACGATATTCATGATGCCCTCCTGACCGCCCTACGGCGAGGAGTAAAAGTCAAAGTACTGCTCGACGCGTTCGGCTCCATGGATCTGCCTTCCGACTACTGGTCGGCCGTGATCATTGCCGGGGGCGAAGTGGCCTTCTTCAATCCCCTTTCGCTAAGCCGTATCGCCCTCAGGAATCACCGGAAACTTCTCGTCTGCGACAACAAAGTCGCGTTCGTCAGTGGCTTCAATATATCCTCCAGCGAAACGGGCGACGGGATCACCCACGGCTGGCGGGACCTGGGGCTGCGCCTTAATGGCATGGTGGTTCACGATCTGACCTCTTCGTTTGAGCGGATGTTCCGTGTCGCCCAATTCAGACACAGACGACTTCCCCGCCTGCGATTAAGACGGCCCCGGTTCCTGAATCGGACGCAGGATAAGCCCCTCCCCGTACTTCTGGCCAGTGGGCCAGGTGGCCTCGACAATACCATCAAGCTCATACTTCAAAGGGATCTCCAGCATGCCCGTTCCATCCGGATCATTTCCGCCTACTTTCTCCCCACCCGCCGAATTCGAAATATCCTGATCCATGCCGCACGGCTGGGACGGGATGTAAAGATTATCACCGCCGGTAAAACGGATGTGGCGATCGCCCGCTATGCAGGCCGTGCCCTCTATCGCCGTCTCCTGAAAGCCGGGGTGACAATTTTTGAATACAATGCTCAGATCCTGCACACAAAACTGATTGTGGCCGACACTATGGTGTATGTGGGCTCTGCGAATCTGGATACCCGGAGCCTGAGCATCAACTACGAATTACTGGTCAGGATCAGGGATGGGAATCTGGCACAGGAGGCCCATGAAATTTTCCAGGACTATCTGCCCCATTGCCGAAAAATAGACCCGGCCACCTGGGGGCAAGCCCGGGGCTGGTGGGAAAAACTCCTCGAACGCATCTCCCACTTCCTCCTCGCCCGCCTCGACTTCATCCTGGCCAGCCGCCAGATATCGAAGATGAGGTAGGGCTCACACCACTTCCTCGTACTTCCGCTCCATCTTATCGAGACAGCGCTTCATGTCAAAATCCCGGATACGCGTCAGGGCCTGTTGACGCAGGTGCTTCATGAGGCCGGGATCATCCAGCAGGCGCAGGGTAAGCCGGGCCATCGCTTCCACATCGCCCGGCACAAAGAGCAGGGCATCTTTTTCGTGGGTTAGTATTTCGCCCTGGCCATCCGCCATAGAGGCCACACAGGCATTCCCCACCGCCATGCCTTCAAACAGCGTACTGGGGGTTCCCTCCTGATGACTCGGAAAGAGCTGGATATCAAAACATTGAATCACCTTAACCACATCATTCCGGTACCCCAAAAAGGTAATGCGATCCGTCAGACTGTTCTCCTTCACCCAGTCACACAAAACGTCTTCATAGTGGCCATTCCCCAACACCCATAAGTAGACATCGCTTCGCTTTTTTAACATCAATTGCAGAGCTTTAAAGGCGTCCAGATGTCCCTTATGACTTTCCAGCCGCCCCACCACGCCAAGAATTTTATCGTCAGGCTTACGGCCCTGTTCGACGCGAAACGACCGGCCCCACTCCGAATCAGCCTTGCGAATCTGCTCCAGGGGAATCCCGCTATAGAGTGTCTCGACGATCGCAGCCGGAATATGGCGCTTCTTAACCGTAAAGGTACGAGTGGATTCAGATACCGCATAAGCATAACGGGTAAAGTGGCCCAACACCCATTCCACTGGCCGTTGGAAAACCGGAACCGTTCCATAGTTGCAATGTTCGTGAACGATCACCGGCTTGCGAAGTAGAATCCCGGCAATCCGGCCCCAGGTAGAGGCGCCATACCCGTGAACATGCAGGATATCCACATCGGCCCGCCGCATCAGTCCAATCAGCTTAATCAGGTTCCGGGGATCCATTTTTCCATAGCCAAGATAAAGCGGCTCGATGCCAGCTGCCTTCAACCGCCTGTCCGCCATCTCGCTGGGCCCTTTCCGACTGCACAACAGCACCCGGAACCGCGTGGGATCAAAAGCGGGAATCCAGAGCTCAAACAGGCGGGACACCCCATGAAAGGACACCTGTCTGTCACCAAAATGCTCGCACAGGTGAAGTACTGTGATTCTATTCATTCAACCTGCTTCCCCTTCATTTATCTTGTTGCCGCCGCCGTGACAGAATATATTACCAACGCTTTTTGCGTGGATTACATTCAACGATTACACGGGCTTATACCAATGAAGTGTTTATTTGTCTATAAAACGGCCTCGCTTGATATCACAGACCCCATGGGGATCATGTGCTTAATCGCCAATGTCAAAAAGCATGGGCACGAATCAGACCTGTTCCTGACTAATTTGGAGCCAAACCTGTTCAAGGCGGTTGCGGAGTACAAGCCCGACGTGATCGGCTTCTCCGTCACCAGTGGCTCGGAGCCCTACTACCTGGAATTGATCCGCCGTCTTCGCAAACATGCGAAGTTCATCTCGATCCTGGGTGGTCCGCATCCCACTTTTTTCCCCGAGATCATTGACGAGCCTGAGGTCGACATCATCTGCCGCGGCGAAGGGGACGATGCCATTGTAGCCTTGTTGAACAAGATGCAGGCGGGCGAGGACTATTCCATGCTCCCCAACCTGTGGGTCAAAAAGAACGGCGAAGTGATCAAAAACCAGATCATGCCCTTGAATCACTCTCTGGATTCTCTCCCCTTCCCCGACCGGGCCTCTTTCCTGAAGTATTACGCCTACGCCCACAGCAGCGTGAAACACTTCCTGGCTGGCCGCGGCTGTCCCTATGACTGCGCCTACTGCTTCAACCACAAGCTGAAGAAAATGTATCGGGAAGAGGCCAATGAGACGCAGTATTGCCGACTTCGCAGCGTGGAGAATGTCGTTCAGGAGTTGGAAGAGGTCCGGAAGAACTACCCGCTCAAGATCGTCTATTTCCACGATGACCTTTTCATCATGAATCGGGTCTGGCTCAAGGAGTTCGCCGAGGTTTACAGCAAGCGAGTTGGCCTACCCATGATCTGTTATGTTCGTGCCAACCTCGTTAACGAAGAGGTGGTCAAGTCGCTGAAGCTCGCCAACTGCGTGACCATCGCCATGGGAATCGAGAGCGGGAATGAGGAACTCCGCAAGATCGTGCTTAACCGAGACATGACGAATGCTAAAATCGTTGAAGCAGCGGATTTGTTCCATAAATACGGTATTTCCATCATGACCCAGAATATGGTTGGGCTACCGGATGAAACGGTTGAGAACGCTTTCGAGACCATTGCGGTCAACGCGCGGGTCAAACCCGCCTACGCCTGGGCGTCCATTTTCCAACCTTACCCCCGCACCGCGCTGTGGCATTACTGCGTCAAAAAAGGCTATCTGGATGCGACCCACAAGCAACACGCCTCCTATCAGGTTGAGTCGCCCATCAACAAGGGCCAGACCAAGCGCGAGTTTGAGAACCTGCACAAATTCTTTGCGCTCTGCATTGAGTTCCCCTCCCTGATCCCCCTGGCACGCCGCCTGATCAAATGGCCTAACAATATCCTCTACAATCTCATCTATCGCGGATTCAAGGGCTATACCCATATCTTCCGCCTGAAAATGAGTAGCGGCGAGTTGGGCTTCTTTGTCTACCTCTGGGGCATCATGCTGTACAAGCTGCGCCGGGCGATAGGGCGGACGTACTGAGCTTCGTGCCGACGCTCAGTTAATGGTTATTCAGTTATTTGTTATTAGGGATTTCCCCACCAATAACCTTTATCCATTAACAGATAACCCTTTCACCTCACGCGTGTTGACGGGGCACTTTGGTCATTTTTTTGAATTGGTTGATCACAACCTCACCCTCCGGAAAAGACGCCACGATCCGGAGATTCCCGCCCATTGCGGAAAGAAATTTCCTGAGCGTACTGATATACATATCCGATTGATGCTCAAGTTTTGAGATGGCTGCCTGATTCATAGATAGGGTTTGGGCTATCTGTTGCTGGGTCAATTCCATGGCCTGCCTGACCTCCTGCAAAGCCATTTCCCCCGAAATATCCGCAATCCTCTTTTGGATCCGCGCCCGACTTTCGGCGGACAATGTATTTACCAACTTTTTGAAAGGCTTTGACATAATGTTATTTCTCCCGCGCAAGTGCCATCATATGTTTGTGATAAATCTTATCCACGATCGGGACGAACTCCTCGTACCATACTCTCCCACCACTCCCCAAACTCATCCGAATATTCGACCACCCAACTCATGAAGATATCACCTTCTGGTTATATAGCCAATAAGTTATTTTATTAGCTGACACTCACTCCTGCGCAAGCCCGAACTTCAAGATTAAAACGCAAGACACTAATATTTGTCTATAGTATAGTTATGAGATATGCAAAAGCTGTCAACTCCTGGTCGTGAAGCAACTTCGATGACAGGCAGTCAATCGGATTTTGGTTCCGGTTAGGCTGGGCCAGGAGCGCCCCGTGGGACCGGGACTACCCACCGAAATCAGCGACGAACCTGAAAAATGCATGCACGTTTAGCTCGCGATTTTAACCCCACCTCGGGGTATCCGGCAGCGCGGCATCAAACTCTTTTATCAGCGCGGCTTCATACTGGCCCTTGTAGGTGCCAGCCCAGAATTTTTCCAGGGATTCGGTCAGGAACCGCTGCCAGGAAGCCTCTTCTTTGCCGGGAACAATCGGAAAGAAACAGATACCATTCTCTGCCGCCGCCCGATAATCGCCCTGGGCATCACCAATCATCATGATTTTATCAGCAGGGTATTTCCCCTTGGCCGCCAAGGCAATGTGCTCCGTCTTGGTGCCATGCTCCTGCCCGGCAATTACACGCACGAACTTGATCAAGTCATGTTCCGTCCACTCCCGCTCAAGCGCCTCCAGGGGCGTCTGGGAAACAACCATGATGTCGGCCTGAGCAAAGGCTTTCTCAAGTGACTCCCGCACCCACGGAAAAGGTTGCACCCCTTTGACAACCGCTTCAATGGTCGCATCCACGGCCTCTGACCAAGCCAGCACATTCCGCAGTTCGAAATCACCCGTTTTTTCTACCAGTGCACGCAACACACTCTTGCTAAGCTGAGACCCCTCTTGCACCCATTTTCGCAGGCGCTTGAGATCGGGCACTTTTACGCCCTGATCAATGACTTCCCTGCGTTTGGACAGCCAGCTCAAAACCGAAAGAATAGCGGGATAACGGTTGCTACCCCGCTCCTTGGAGTACAGATTCACAAACTCTGTTGCCTCCTTCGCATAATCGGCAATCGATTCTAGTCCGAAAAACTTGATGTTATTCGGCAAAAAGCACTGCTTCTGCTTGATCTCCATGGTGTCAAAGGCACACCCATCGGAATCGATTCCAATAAAAAAGCCGTGTCCGGGCCTGAAATCTATTAGCTCTTTAGCATAACTAGTCATAAGTTGATAAAATTTCCCAGAAGTTGCCCCATCCTGTAAATCCTGTCTATCCATGTTCGAGACTTTGATTATGGTATCCGGTTATAGCGGATCAGGGAACATCCACAATAAGACCTGGAATAGTCGCAAAGTGGGCATCATAGGTAATCAGGCTGGCACCAAGTTCAAGAGCCGTCGCGGCAATCCAGATGTCGTTCGTGGGGATAGGCGCAGGTATCAATGCAACGCTTCATTTCCGCCACAACTCCTCATCAATTTTCGAGAAATCGGCTGTGGCGCGTTCAAAGTCATCCAAATCCGGTTTCTCCCATGAACCCACGAAAGCAGAAAGATCGCGTTTGCGCCGGGGATGTGCATCTACCCCAAAATACCGCTTTAACGCCTGCACAACAGTGGCATTCATGCTTTGGTGATTCTCTTTGGCAGTGGCAACAATATACTCCACCACCTCATCAGGCACATGCCTCAATGTCAGCGCTTTCATGGAACCTTCCTCTCAAATTAGTGATGTCGCCAGTAATGTCAAAACGACATCACTATTGACATTATCAGTGTATCAGACTGCTTCTAGCATTCAAGAAGGTAATTCAAGACCGCAGTCTCGAATAATTTCACCTGTAACAACTATTTAGGCTGATAATCCGCTGGCCGTCTTCCCTGGACACACCATGGAGGCGTGTTCCACCCCTCGCGAATCTTGACAAAACTGACCACGCCTAGGATAGTTTCAGCCATTCAGAGAAAGACGCGCCTTATGCAAACCATCCTTCGTGTTCCCGCCACCGCCAATCCTCCTTTCTACGTAACACAACAAGACGCCTATGAATTCTATGTTTCCCATTTCGCACTCACCCCGGAAGAGCAAACCCTCTACCATAAGCTTCTAATTGATGGCCCCATTCAAGGGCGCTATTTCGGATTGGATTGCGCAGAAGACGCCTGCGAAACAAATCCCGACCGACTAAACGAGCGTTTCGTCAAATTTGCCCGCCAAACCGGCGCGGCGGCAGCAAGAAAAGCCATTACCGAAGCCGGCCTGACGGTGCATGATCTTGGCGGCGTGGTGGTGAACACCTGTACCGGTTACTTATGCCCGGGCCTGTCATCCTACCTGGTGGAAGACCTCGGACTCCCCAGTACCGTCAAAACCCTGGATATTGCCGGCATGGGCTGCGGCGGAGCCTTACCCAACATTGATACCGCCTCGGCATTACTGGCGGCCAATGACGGACTCCCCTGGCTAAGCGTCGCGGTGGAAGCTTGTAGCGCCACCCTGTTTATGGGCCCCGACCCCGCCCTGATCGTCAGCAATTGCATCTTTGGAGACGGGGCCGCCGCCGTCATCCTCCAAAACGAGTCAACCCTTTCAAAAACCGCAGGCTTGATGCGCATTCTGGGCAGTACCTCCAGCATTCACCCTAAATACCGCGAGCAACTTCGCTACCGGCAGGAACAAGGTCGCCTTCGCAATGTGCTCACCACACGGGTGCCCGTCATCGGCGCAAAACTCGCCGGCGAGGCCCTGAACACTCTACTCACTCAACACCAACTCACTCGCGAGGATATCTCCTGGTGGGCGGTTCATGCAGGCGGCACAGCGGTACTGGATCAAGTTGGACGCGATCTCGGACTGGACGCCAAGGCCCTACAATATTCACTGAACGTCTTCCACACTTACGGCAACATGTCGTCACCCTCTGTCTTGTTTGCTCTCAAGCAGATTATCGAACAAGGCCAGCCAAAGCCGGGTGACCGCGGCGTATTGCTCTCGTTCGGGGCCGGTTTCTCGGCCTTCGCCATGCTGGTCGAATTTTTGTAAGACCTCACCATGACCGATCTTCCTAAAGCTTATGATGCCGATGTCATTGTGGTGGGGGCCGGCCCTTGCGGCTCATTCCTGACGAATCTGCTGGGACAAATGGGCCTATCCTGCCTGCTCCTCGAAAAACGTTTAGACCTCGCCTCCTCCTCGATGGCCATCGGAGTCATGCCGCCCTCCCTTCAGCGTTTGCATCATCTTAACCTGTCCGAATCAGTCATTCAGGCCGGCTGTCCCGTCACCCATGCCAGCATCTTCTCAGAGAAATCCCTGCTGGGTAGTCTGGATTTGAGCGGCCTGCCACCGCCTTTCAATTACGTTCTCTCAGTCCCTCAAAGCGCGTTAGTCCGAATTTTGCGCGACAAACTCCGAGCCTGGCCTCAAGTGCGCCTGCTGCTCGAACAGGAAGCGCAGTCGATCACCCAGACTCCGCATGGAGTATTGCTCGAAACCAGCAACAGCGCCGCAGGCACGACCACCACCTTATCGGCACGTTTTGTGATTGCCTGCGACGGAAGTCGTAGCCCGGTACGCACCTACGTGGGAATCCCCTGTCACGGAAAAATGTATGCGACTTTATTCATGATGGGTGATTTCCCTGAAACAACCCCATGGACTGGTGAAGCCAGACTCTTCTTCACCCCGACCGGCTCAATTGAATCGTTCCCGCTGCCGCAGGAACAACGACGCTGGGTCATTCAGGCGAAGCCCACATTGGCAAATGCAACGGCCCTTGTGCAACGCGTCGAAGAAGTCACCGGCATTGCCCTTGAGGCCAACCAAGCGCAATGGGTAACCACCTTCACGCCGGAACGCCGACTGTGTCGCAATTATTTCAAAGGCCGGGTAGCACTCTGCGGTGATGCCGCCCATGTGATGAGCCCCATCGGGGGCCAGGGTATGAACACCGGTCTGGCAGATGCCTGGCATCTGGCCGCTGTTCTCAAACGACTCTGCGAAACTGGCGAGCCGCCCGAGCGGCTTCTGGGACGATACGAACATTGCCGACGTCGCGCCTTTCGTGTCGCCGCCAATCGGGCCGCCTGTGGCATGTGGCTGGGCACTCGCAAAGGACTCAGATCCGCATCCCTGCGTAGCGCATTTGTCCGCCACATCCTTTTCGGCACCTCACTGCGCCACCACCTGGCACCCTATTTCGCCATGCTGACCATCCCAGACACCAATCCGCTTTAACCATGCTCCACGAATTTCTATCACAGATGCGAGAGGATCTGGCTGAGCCCAACCGGACCCGGAAACTCAACAGGGACCTTTTCACCTTAATCGCCCCACAATACGATCACGCCACCCGCTTTCTCTCTCTGGGCCGTGATGCCTGCTGGAAAGATCAACTGGTTGCGGGACTCCCCAAACTGCCAGCGCCTGTCTGCCTTGATCTTGCCTGTGGTACCGGCGATCTTACCCGGCGACTCGCCGCACGATATCCGGCCGGCACCGTCATTGGCCTCGATCTGACGGAAGCCATGCTCACTCAGGCACAACAACATGGCCAACCTCCGCAACTGCGCTACGTGGTCGGGGATATGGGCCACACCGATCTGAAAAATAGTTCAGTCGATATTGTCACCGGAGGCTATGCGTTACGAAATGCGGGCGATTTACGTGAAGCCATACAGGAAATACACCGTGTCCTGAAGCCAGGCGGCATCGCTGTATTTCTGGATTTCTCAAAGCCTGCGAACCTCTGGCTTCAACACATCGGACACACCCTTCTCAGGGTCTGGGGAAGTATCTGGGGCTGGATTCTGCATCGCGATCCCCGCGTCTATGCCTACATCGCCGACAGTCTGGCGCGCTACCCGGATCGTCACCACCTAGCCGTTCTCTTTCATGAAGCCGGCTTTGTAAATCTCAAAACCCGCCACGCCTTCCTCGGCCTGATCGAATGCCTGACAGTGGAAAAACAGTAGGCAGTGGGCAGTGGGCAGTGGGCAGTGGGCAGTGGGCAGAAAAAAAATTAATTACTGCTTACTGTCAACTGTTTACTGTCCACTGCCTACTGTTAACTGCTCACTGACTACTGACTACTGACTTCTCACCCAGGGAAACGTGAATTCAGCAGGCTTACGCCCCAGAATCCCAGAATAGAGGCACACACCATGGCGATCGCACTCAGCACGGCGATGAGCACCAGTGGCAGTGGATTGCACAGGACACACACGAAAACGCCACAGGTGAGCACAAAGAAAACTGCGCCCAGCACCATTTTTTTAACCAACAAGGGTGTCTTGAACTTCTTGAAGCGGGTTTTTCCATCAAACAAGCCGGCGGCAAAGGCGACGATGACCGTCAATGGCAACGCGTAACCCAGCACCGTTATCACGGTCGTAATCCGCTCAAGCCAACCTGGCTTCAAAATCAGCGCCAGCAGGGAAAGAACCAGAATGGTGGCCGTATAGGCCTGGGTGAAATGAACCAATATCGGATGGATATCGAGGGCCAGCAAGAGTTTGCGCCGGTCAGAGATCCGCTCATCGTGCGGAATGAACATGACAGCCTTCACGCCGCAAGCAGGACACACGGCACCCAGCTTGCTCTGCGCCATGATATATCCACATGATTTACAAATGACCATTTGTTGCATCGTTACTCTCCTTTTTCACGAACACCCGATACGTAAAATAACTATAGGCTATAATGATGGGCACCAGAATCAATCCCATAACCAGCAAAAGTTTTAACGTTGATAATGGCGCAGCGGCGGAAGTGATGGTCAGACTCCACTCGGGATGATGACGGGCAGGCAACACAACCGGATACAATGACGCCAGAATAAGAACCCATAACCCTGTGACATTGATACAGGAAAACCAAAAGGGCCACCCTTTACGGCCCAATAACAACCGGCCGCCGATCACACCACCCAGACAAAGCCCTCCCCCCACCCATGCCAGCGGTTGCCTCATGGCATGTGGCAGGAACACAACCCAGGCGGCAATCAGTACCACGCTTGCTCCCATCAGGCCCCACCAGACCTGCCCCGCAATCTTCTGCAGGGCTTTAGCCGGATCCTGCTTGAGCGCATACGTCACCCCGTGCCACAGCACGACCACCAACCCCACCAGACTAAACAGAATCGGGAAGGCCGAAAGGTAGTCACCCGCTTTCGAACTCAATTTTCCCGGCCCCTCAAAAGGCAGTCCCTGGAGAATGGTCCCGATAAAAAACAAACCCAGAAGCGTCACCAGAAAACTGCCTGCGGCGGCAATCAGATGACACATACGCTGGTGCTTGAGATCATGATAGGAATACTCCAGCGCCATGGCCCGCAAGATGAGCCCGACAATCAGGAGCAAAAAGGGGAGATAAATAGTGCCCAACAACAGCCCCATCACCGCCGGAAATGCGCCAATAACAAACCCAGCTCCTATGACCAGCCATACCTCGTTGCCATCCCAAAAGGGAGCAATATGCGATACCAGGCGAGCGGCTTCCCCCTTGCCTCGGGCGAAGGGAAGCATCATCCCAATGCCAAAATCAAATCCGTCCAGGATGGAAAATAAATAGAAAAACAGAATGACGAGAAAGAACACACCATTCTGATAAAATGATGAATCCATAATTTATCCTACCTTTGGCCCGTTGTGTACGAGCTTCTTTACGGATACAAATGTCAGCACCGTTATCACCAAATAAACCAAAGTGATGCCCACAAAGGACACACTCAACTGCCACAGGGGCAACGTGATTGTTGAGGCATTCGCCGTTCGCATGACGCCATAGATAATCCAGGGCTGGCGTCCGATCTCAGTCCCAATCCACCCTATCTCATTAGCCAAATAGGGAAGCGGAATCAGCCAGGGCAAAAGCAACAAATACCAGCGAGCGGTATAAAGCTTTTGGCGCCACAGCAGAAACACCCCGAGAGCAGCGACCGCAATCATGACCACCCCCAGCACGATCATCAGATGGAATGTGGTGAAGATCACATTCACCGGTGGCCAATTCTCGCGAGGGAACTCCTCAAGTCCTTTCACGCGCCCCATCGGATCACCTGACTCCAATAAACTCAACACATAGGGCGCGCCCACGGGAAAGTGAATCACCTGATTCTCCTCATCAGGGATCCCGAATAACAGCAATGGAGCTCCATTAACCGACTTAAAGATCCCTTCATAAGCGGCATCTTTTTCGGGATTATTTCCCAACACCTCCATGATATGGAAATGCCCCAGAATCGGCTGGGACACCGCCAGCACCAACGCAAGTGGCAAGGCGACTGACAGTAGCTTTTTAGCAAAGGCTTCATGCCGGGAACGGGCCAAATAATATGCGGCGATCCCCGCCGTGAAAAAGGCGCCCACCAGCCAGGCCGCCGTCACCACATGCGCAAAACGGATCAGGGTCGAAGGGTTGAACAGCGCCTGACTTAAACTTGTCAGCACGACGCGGCCATCTTCCAGGGCGTAGCCTGCCGGAGTTTGCAGCCAGGAGTTGGCCGCCACAATCCAGAAGCCGGATAGATGCGCCCCGATAAATACGAGCACCGCCGACAGCCAATAGACGAAAGGAGACACACGATCACGCCCGAACAAGAGGATTGAGATAAAGGCGGATTCGAGTGCGAAGGCGGTAATGGCCTCCACCGAAATAAGGGCGCCCAGCACCGCACCGGCATATGTGGAGAAACGGGCCCAGTTCGCGCCCATCGAAAAAGGCATCATCAACCCGGTCGCCACCCCTGCCACAAAAATCAAACCTAGCAGCTTCACCAGAAACGCAGATATGGCACGATCCTGATTCTGTCTTTTTACAATGTAAAGTGTCTCAAAAATAACAATGAACAGCGTCAACCCCAGTGTCGTAATGGGAAACAAATAATGAATTCCAATCGAAACTCCAAATTGCATCCGCGAAATCAATAGTTCGGTCATACCCCATATCCTTTACACAACACATCCTCCACCCCTTTTTGCCCGAGGAGGAAAAATCAATGTGGATAAATTTACACCGCAATAGAATGGATTGCCAACAGGAAATTAGGAGGCGTCAAGCCGCCGCACTCCAAATTCATACCGCACCGGCAAGCGGTTAAGGATGTCCCGGTAATGCTGCCATTTGGGCATAAACTGATCCATCAATTTGACAAAGTTTGCACAGTGCGTCGGTTCCAACAGGTGAACCATCTCATGCAGGACAATGTAGTCAAGGCACTCCCTGGGCTTTTTGGCGAGTTCGGTGTTCAAGCGTATCGTCCGGGCCCGGGGGTTGCAACTGCCCCACTTGGTTTTCATGCGTTGCACAAAACACCGCTCCACTTGCACACCCAGTAACCGCTGCCATTTGGCAACCAAGGCGGGTAACGCGGCCTTAAGCTGCTCGCGATACCACGCGTCAAGAACTTCCTGCCTGCTGGCCTGATCCCGCTCCGGCCGCACCTGCATCATCATCCGGTTATGACTCAATACCACCGAGGGCACCGAATTTGCCTCAATGACCTTCAACAAGTATCGCCGCCCCCAGACGTAATGACTTTCGCGATTAAGATATTCACGTGGTGCTTCCCGCTCCTGCTCCACCAATTTTTCAGCCTGCCGCCGGATCCAGCCGAACTTGGAGATGGCAAAAACGCGGAGGGCATCAAGACTCAGACGGGTAGGCGCCGAGATCGTCACCCGCCCGGTCGGCGGATGCACGCTGAGGTGAACATTCCTGATATCCTTCCAAACCACGTCGACGGCAACATTCCCCAGCTGGAGCTGTGCTTTCATCAGTACTCCGGCTGGGCAACAATGATGCGGAAGATGCGCTCCACCTCGCTCATGTCATTCCCCAGTAGAGGTAGCAACGCGGCCTTGATGACATTCTCTTTCGCGCGGTTGCCGCGGAAAGCGTTCGGGCGGACCCGGCGCACGGTATCGTCAATCCGGATGACACGCTCAATCAACTGATGCACCCCATCGGTCCCAAATAACGACAGCGGATCGCGTCCTACTGTAGTAGCCGCCGTATCGGCGGCAGTCCCCTTGAGATCCAGCATCAGGTTGTTATAGAGGGCGCGTTTGCCGGGGGTGTTCAGCTTCGCCGGTGTGTCGTCCGCCTGGGCGGCCTGAACTTTCCGGGCGAGGTCGGCCACCCGTTTCAGAAATTCCTCGTAACTGATCCGCTGCGTCTTGAGGTCGGCGAGAATCTCGCCCAGCAACGCCGACATGGTGTCGTAGAAGGCGGGATCGTTCAGGTGTTCCTTGATAATCTTACTGCGCACGTTATTGGCGATGGTTTCCGCCACCGCATTTCGATTGCCACGGATACCCTCGGGGAGACTGTTGATGGCTTCGGCAATGCCGCTCTTCACGATCAACTCCAGCAGCCCGATCTCCCCGAAATCGGAAATCTTCCGCGGCTCGGCGGCCTCAATGTAGGTGTCGATCAGATGCCGCATATCGGCCTCATAGGCCTTGAGATCGATGGTCTCACCGCTGGCCTGCCGGATACTGTCTCGCAGTTTCAACGTCCGGTCGAGGTCCTGCTTGATCTGCGCGATACGGGCCGCAGTATAGCCGGCCTGCGGCAGGTCATCGGCAATATTGGCGTAGGCCCGCACCAAGGCGGCGGATGCTTTGTAGAGCGCGACGCGCTGCGTTTCGTGCTTCTTAAGATCATCGGGATTCTCGGTATTGCCACAGAAATAGTGAATGTGTTCCAGCACGCCCCTTGGCGGCTGAACCGGGTCGCAGAGCAGGCTAATGGCTTCGAAGGCCTGGTCAAGCCGCTCCCGGCCTTTCTTGAGGCGATCCTGCAACAGGACTTCCGGACTTCCAACACCGGCGCTGTGATCCAGTTCGGAGGTATACACGGCGATGGCGCCCTGCACTTTTTTGAACAGGTCTTTGTAATCCACAATGTAGCCGAAAGGCTTGTCATCGCCATCCAGCCGGTTCGTGCGGCAAATCGCCTGAAACAGGCCGTGATCCTGCATGGACTTATCAATGTAGAGATAGGTGCAAGGCGGTGAGTCGAAACCGGTGAGCAGTTTGTCCACCACAACAAGCAGGCGCATGTTCGCCGGCTCTTTCTTGAATAGTTCCTTCACCGCATCCTCATAGGTCTCGGTCTTGGTCTTACCGGGTCTGGCGTCCACATCCTCCAGCAACGCGGTGTAGGTATGGTAAAGAAACTGTTTCTCGGTCTCGGTGTTCGCGCCGGTCTCCTCCAGCGTGACATCCTGCGCCTGCGGGTTGTAAGACGTGACGACCGCGCACCGGCCTTTGAACACGGTCTTCTGGAACAACTCAAAGTACTTGCACGCCTCATAGATGCTGGAGGCCACCAGCATGGCGTTGCCGCGTTCACTGGACAGACGCGGCTTAACGCTGAAGTCGAAGACGATGTCGCTCACCACGCGGTCCATACGCGAGCGGGAGCTGAGCACCTTCTGCATTGTGCCCCACTGTTCGCGCAGCGCCGCCTTCTGCCAGTTGTTCAGCGCCTTCGTCTTGGCCTCAAACCAGGCGTCAATCTTGTCCTGTGAGCCGAGACTCTGCTCGATGTCCCGCGCCTCGTAAACCAGATCCAGCACCACCTCATCCGCCACCGCCTCATCGAACCGGTACGTATGAATGTAGCCGCCGAAGACTTCCAGACTGGTCTGCTTATCCTGCTTCAGCAGCGGCGTGCCCGTGAACCCGATGAACACCGCGCCGGGCAACATGGCCTTGATCGTCTTATGCAGTTTGCCGCTTTGCGACCGGTGACATTCGTCCACAAAGACGAACAACTCGCCAACCGCCGGACTGGGCTGCTTCTTGAGTTCCTCGATGAAGGCATCGAAATCATCCACGCCCTTTTTGCCGAACTTATGAACCAGCGAGCAAAGCAGACGCGGCGCGGCCCGCCCCAGTTGCGCCATCAGGTCCTGGCCGCTACTGGTGCGGTAGATGGTCTCCCCGCTGTCGGCAAAGACGCGCTCGATCTGTTTATCCAGTTCATCGCGGTCGGTAAGGATGAGTACCCGGGCGTTGGGCTTGTTTTCAAGGATCCACTTGGCCAGCAACACCATCACGATGCTTTTCCCGCTCCCCTGCGTGTGCCAGATGATTCCGCCCTTGCACGCCTTGACGTGGGCCTGAGACGCCTTGACGCCGAAATACTGGTGGACCCGCGGCAGTTTCTTGATCCCGCCGTCGAAGATCACGAAGTCATGCATCAGTTCAATAAGCCGGTCTTTGCGGCACATCTTGAGCAGATACTTGTCGAGTTTGAAGCGGGTGTCGTCCGCCTCGTCTTCCTTCCATTTCAGGAAATATTTCTCTTCGGTCTTGATGGCGCCATAGCGCAGACCCTCGGAATCGTTGCCGGCGAAGACGATCTGCACGGTGGCAAAGAACCAGGCGTTGAACTCCGGCTGCTGATTGGAGAGCAACTGGCGAATGCCGTCACCGATCGAGACGTGGCTGTTTTTCAGCTCGATCACCGCGACGGCGATGCCATTGACGTAAAGGACAAGGTCAGGACGGCGCTCCAGGTTACCGCGCAGTGTCACCTCCTCGGCAATGGCGAAGTCGTTTTTCTCCGGCTGCCGCCAGTTAATGACATTGACGGAATCGGTGACCTTGCCGGCCTCGACTTTTACCGGCACGCCGTAACGCAGCAGGTCATAAACCGCCTTGTTGTTATTGTAGAGGCCCTGGGTGGGATTATCCGCCGCCTTGTGGAGCAGGAAAATGGCGCGACTGATTTGTTCCGGCGCATAACCCGCCTTGGCCAGGTAGTCGGTCAGCAAATCCTCCTGGATGTTACTGTTGGCGGGGTGGTCCGCCCAATCGCCAAGATAGCGATAGTGGAGTTCATCACGAAACAGGGCGATCACCCGATTCTGCGTCTCACGTTCCGTGTTCATGAATTTCCTTAAAATCCAGTCAACTGGACTTTTTATAACATGCTATTTTTCAACCATTTACGACACTATTTTTCGCGCCACTCCCTGATCTGGCGCCGCCGGAAGCCTGTCCGGACGACGCCGTGGTGTGATCGTTGTTGAGGATTTCGATCGCCTTATCCAGATACGAGATCACTTCCGGCGGCATGCTCGCAAGCTCGGCAGCGCGTCTGCGCAGGAGTCGGAGTTTCGACAGATAGGACTTGAGTCCTGCGGCCGCCGTATTCTGCCGCTGGAGGTGTGGCTTGAGGTCGCCTTCCCGCAACTGCCCTTCCATGGCTTTCTTCTGCAATCCCTCCAACGTGGTCCGCGTCGCCGGCTTAAGATCTTTTTTTGCAAGTTCATTCTCGATCCAGATCAGGTCGCCGGCATCGGCTAATTCAGGAATGAACCCTTCCGGCTTGGGTTCGAGCCACTTCGGGTGGAACTCGACCATCCAGTCGTGGACCTGGAGGTATTTGTAGAGGGAGGATCTGCCGAGTTGCAGCCGTGCTTCGGCATAACTTTCGATATCGGGATGTTTCAGGGCGGTGTAGAGCTTTTCATCCCGCACCCGGGCGAGGAGGATGCCGATGCGGATATAGGCAATGCGGGCATTCTTGAGGTTGCCCTTCAGCAGCCAGGTCACCTCCAGGGCCGCCTGGGTGGGAGTCTTGGGCTTCGGATCCGTTTTCACGGCCGGGGTGCTCTTTTTAGTACTCTTTACAGTCTTGCGTTGCGCCATGCGGTTCTCCTTTACAGTTATAACGATGTTGCCGGCCAATAACAGCCGAATTCATAGGGGACATATGGGACGGAGGGGATAAATGGTAATGAGGGGGGGGGATATCATGATGGGCGCGTGCCTTTGCACGCGGGAAAACCAGAACAGCCCCAGAAGGCATTGCCTGCATTTTTCCCCTGCCGGGCCGTGCGTTTTCGCATGGGCTTGTTACAAAGTGGGCAAGCGGGAGCGTCGGGTTCAGGCGGGGTCTGCTGGTCACGGGCCTCATTCCGTGCCTGTGTCATGCGTTCGCGGATGCCACCCTCTTTGAGAAAGGCCTGTTCCAGTTCCCGGATTTGCTGATCGAGCAGGTAGCAGGTCTGGGTACAAAGGCAGACCATGACGTTTCCGACCATTTCCGGGTCATCGCTCTCCACATAATTCTTATAGGTCTCATACGTCGCATCATTATTCCCCAGCGCCCTCAGTGCCAGCATACGAGGGGCGTCCTTGGGCCAGATCGGCAGGGCGCGCAGGCGGAGGAAATCCTTATAGTCTTCCAGGAGTTCACCCAAACTGGCGCGGGCCACATTGGTCAGGTGAACCTCGGTCTGCTTGGAGGTGGCGGCGGCAAGGCTGCCTTCGACGATGTTCTGCTTGCCGGACCGGGCAGATTGCTCCATTTGGTCGCGAGTCCGCGACCCCGCACGCACCCAGCGCTTCGCCAGGTAGTAGGTCGCCAGAAAGATGATGAGAGACTTCCGGTAGCTGTGAAGATTCTCAAAGCCACCATGCGGAGGAATGAAGCCCTTGCTCACGCGGCACCTCCCCGTGCTTTATGGGACACAGGTGCCCCATGTTTTATACGTCCCATTTCTTCAATATGTCTCATTTTTCCCTTTTGTTCCCCTCCCGCACCCAGCCTGATCCTCCCCGTCAGCAGCTCCTGCATCATCCCCTGCTTGAGGGCGCGGGTCTTCTCCCGCCTCTGCTCCAACGCCGCCAGTTCCGTATCCATGTCGGAGAGCACACCGGCGATGGCGGTTTGTTCGGGGAGGGGGGGAATGGGAAACTCAAGAGACTCAATACTGCTCGGCCTCAAATTGTTGATGCTCGAACCTGCGAGCAAGTTATTGATGTAGTCGCGGTATCGTCCAGTCTGGAAAAGATAGAAAACAAAAGAGGGATTCGTTTCATTGGGGTTCGTGCGAAAGCAACCCATGAAAGCGCCGAATGTGTATTCGTATCCATCGATCACCCTGAACAAACCAGACTTACCAACAAGGGCCTTGCTGCCGTTTGCCATACAAATAAGAATGTCATCTTTTTTGAGCACTTGGAGCAATGTCACTCGTGCAGCATTAACGAATTGAACATCTTCAGTGACGACGACAGCATCCTGAACGTTGTTCGACCGAAGCAGTCGCTTCGTACGAGTCGTATCGCGATTAGACAGATCACTGTCTCCTTGGTAACTAACACCGCGAAGGCACTTGCCAACCTCCCCCAGCCTCTTCACCTCCCACTCCCCTTTGAACCCAGGGAGGCGGGTTTGGCCGGCTTGCCCCGCCCGTGGCGGGGTAAGGAGTTGCTGCATGGTGGCCTGTTTGAGGTCGCGTTTCTTGGCAATGAGCCGGTCCAGTCCGCACAGTAGCGCATCCACATCGCTTAATGCCTCGGCGATGGCGCGTTGTTCGGGGAGGGGAGGCACGGGTATCGGAATTTCCATGAACTTCTCACGGGGCAGGTGCGCGATGCTTGTCTGGGTTACGTAGTTTGCAAGGAGCCCACGCTCAGACCATAGACGCAATAGCGCCGCCATGAGCCTCGAGTCGAAGCCACGTAAAGCACGCAATCGGTGGATCGCTTTTTGGTAGTAGCATTCGTCAATCGGAGCATCCCATATTGCAGCGCGGCCAACTTCACCGCCTTCGCACACAAGAAGGTCACCTTTTCTCAAGCGAAATCTTTCAATATCGGCGCGTGTCATCGGGACGTTCGGCAGGTCGCTAATATCGATTCGATCCCACTGAACTGCCCTGTTACCAAGATATGGCTTCGACACGCCAAAATTCTTTTCGGAGTCGAGCATCTTACCGAGTTTGATTTCAAACTCACGACCCACGGAGGAAACCTCCCATTCCTCCGGGATCACGCCCACGTCGGTCTGTTTGTAGCCGGGGGGGATGGGGGGGGAGCCAAGAGTGGACAGTGGGCAGTGGGCAGTGGACAGTGGAGCGGCGAGTGGTGAGTTCATGGGCGGCTTTTGGGGAGTTGACGGAGAAAGGGCGCGAATTGAACTATCCGGAAATTCCGGATAGTTGTCCCTCTGTTTAATCTTCGTGACACTGTCACGAGAATTGGGCCGGGTTTCATGGCGAACGTTGCATCAGATTCAACAGACAGCGTCTGTTGAATCTCCCGGTAAGCCAGATAAAATTCCCTGAATTTGCGGAGATTGGGGGGCGATACACCTCTTATCCCATTTTTGTCCAACGAGTTGCACATATTGCTCATGAGGGGAGATCCATCATTTTCAATATTCATATCTTGAACTCCATCTTCTTCATGGCTCTTCCTTCCGCTGCAATTGTCGCTTCAAATTCGCCTTTGAGGGCCAATTCGGCAGACACTGTCTGCCGAATCTCTAAGGCCTTGCAGTTCAGAATGTTCTGATCACATTGAACTGCCTGGCTTTTAATTATGGCGAATTCGCCATAATAAACTTGTGATTGAAAAACGGTTTCCCAGATGCCAAGAAACTCGACGTAATGGGACCAACTCAAAATGTGCGAATCCTTCGCACATTTTGGGTTCACCAGTAAATGCGGTACTGAGGGACGACCTCCGCCTGCGGTGAGCCTGTCGAACCCGTGTCGTCCGTTTAATTGTGTCGACGGCGTCGACACATTGGCAAAGCGATCCGTATGGGTGAGCTCCGAGCAATTGGCCTCCCTGCCGTACTCAGCCGTCAATTCTTGCGACACTGTCGCAAGAATTCGTTTTCCGTAATCGGCAGTATGTCGGAAATTCCGACACGCTGCTTTTTCTTCAATCTTTGTGGCAGTATTCCGGAATTTCCGGATAACAGGATCTTCCAGCAATTCACCGCTGCTAAAGATACTATGGATTTTCTTGTTCTCGCTCATGACGGGCACAGTCACTTCTGCAGGGGGTTATCTTTATCCTAATCCTAATTTTAATCTTAATCTTAATCCACTGGTTTCCCGTTTTACGTTACGTAAGAGCAACTATCTTCATGAACACGATCAGACGATGTGCTTCTGATTAATCCTACCAGCATGGAGACGATTCGAACCAGAATCTCTTTCCCCTCGTCGGCCTCTTTAAGTCTTTTTTTGGCTACAAGCACATCCAGACACGCCGCACATTCCAGTGCCGAACCACGAGCGATATCGAAGAATCGGCATCGATCAGGTGCTGTGTATTTCCCATTTCCCTCAGCAATGTTTAGCGGAATGGATGTCGCTGCTCTGTCCAGTTGACCGTGCACAGCCAGATTTTTGGGGAGCGTTTCCAGAAGTTCATCCGCCCAAACGACAAACTTAATCGCCTCTTTGTATACATTCAATTTCTCGTGATCAAAACTTGTGTTCATGATTAGCACTTTAGAGGGGAATGGCGCTTACTTAAGGGTCTTTTCTGATTCATAATCTTAATCGTAATCTTAATCATAATCCTCTTTGGGGCAAGAGATTACGATTAGGATTAAGATTACGATTACGATGCGATATTATCCCCGTCGGAGCTGATCTGTTCTCGCTCATGACTTGAAACCCATTCTCTCCAGATGCCTGGCCACCTTGGCTTCCAGTTCAGCCACTTCCTCAGTAATCTGTGGCAGGGGGGATGCGTAGCGTTCAGCGAGTTCGCGAATGCGGCCGGTCAGGGTCTGGGAGACACGGTCCAACTCGCCCTGCACGGCGGCGGCCAGGGTGGCCAGCCATTTGTCGTCCACCACAAGGGTCTTGATCTCGGTCTCGGTGAGTTGACCGTATTTGGCCGCGACCTTGGCCATGAGCGCGTCCTGCACGGTCTTGAGTTCCGCACCGGTGTCCGCTTCCTGCTGCGCCAACTTCAACCACCCGGTCAATGCGTCTTCTTCCTCCACTGTCCACTGCCCACTGTCAACTGCCAACTGCTTGAGCCGGTCTTTCACGCTCTTGGCGGTGAGTGTGCCTTTTTCGGTAAAGGCTTCGACCAGCAGCCCCTCTTCCCCACCGTGTTCCTCGGCCATTTCCTCAATCTGCTGCTGAATGGCGGCGATCTGCGCTTCCAACGTCTCAATGGCGGCCTGCTCCTTGGCGTAGTAGCGGGCGATGACCAGGGCGGGCGGGATCAGTTCGGTCTGGTATTTCTTTTTGCCGACCACGAAATCAGGCTTGGCCTTGGTCTTCTTGGCCTTGTCCTCAATCACGAGCCGGGGCTGGGCACCCTTGAGCCAGCCCTCGTCGGCGATGATGTAACTATCGTCCTGCATCGTCTCAGCCCAGTAGTCCATGAGGTGCTGGTAAATGTCATAGGGGTCCAGAAGTGGCGCCTTTTCAAAGGTAGTGAGCAGGTTCTCAGAAATGGTTTCGATGAGGACCTTGGGATGGCCGTTCTGGGTGAAGCCCTTAAGGTGCGGGGTATTGGCGTTCTTCCATTTCGTAAAAAGTTTGGTTGCGGAGGCGTTAAAGGCGGTGAATTCCTCATGGCCAAGGATCGCCGCTTTCAGAGATGAACCAGTTGCGGGTTGAGAGTCGAGAGTCGAGAGTCGGGAATAGCCTTTTCGCACGGGTTTGAAAAGGGTCGCCCGGACATTGGGGAGCACGGTCCAGTAGCGGGCCAGCGCATCAAGGTCGCGATCCGGGATACCGCCGCGCAAATGGGCGGTGATGTCCTGAAGGTCCTCGGCCTCAGTACTGTCGATGTAGCGGGGCAGGTTGAGATTGTAGTCATTTTTCGCGGCGCTGATCTCGGACACGGGGATCAGGCGGGCGTAGCCGGGGATTTCGACCTGACGGGTGAAGGTGTCCACAATACGGTGGATGTCCTGTTCACGGAGGCGGTTTTTGTTGCCGTCCTTCCGGAACCCCTTGGAGGCATCAATCATGAAAATGCCCTTGCGGGCCTGGGCGTGCTCCTTGTCCAGCATGATGATGCAGGCGGGGATGCCGGTGCCGTAGAAAAGGTTGGCGGGCAGGCCGATAATTCCCTTGATCACGCCACGCTGGATCAGATTGCGGCGGATGACGCCCTCGGCGTTGCCACGGAAGAGAACACCGTGCGGGAGGATGCAGGCGCCCTTGCCTGTGCTCTTGAGTGAGCGGAGGATATGCAGGAGGTAGGCGTAGTCGCCCTGCTTGGCAGGCGGAACGCCATAGCCGGCGAAACGACGGAAGGGATCGACGTCGGGAGTGAGGCCGGTGCTCCAGCGTTTATCGCTGAAGGGCGGATTGGCGACGACGTAATCGAAGGTCTTCAGCGCGTCGCCTTCGATAAAAAGGGGACTGGCAAGCGTGTTGCCCTGCTTGATCTCGGCCGTGCCATAATTATGCAGGATCATATTCATGTGGGCGAGACCGGCAGTGGAGGAATCCTTTTCCTGTCCGAACAGGGAGACGTGCACGTCCTTGCCGTGCCGCGCCTCATCCCCGACCTTCAAGAGAAGGGAGCCGGAGCCGCAGGTCGGATCATAGACGGTGGTTTCGTTCCGGGTGTCTGCATGGTGGATCCCGAGGATCTGGGCGATGACGCGGCTGACCTCGGCGGGGGTATAGAACTGGCCTTTGCTCTTGCCGCTTTCCGTGGCGAAATGCCGCATCAGGTATTCATAGGCATCCCCCAGGAGGTCATCCCCATCAGCGCGGTTCTTTGAGAAATCGAGGGCGGGGTTTTCGAAAATGGCGATGAGGTTGGTCAGGCGCTCGACCATCTCCTTGCCGCTACCGAGTTTGTTCGGATCGTTGAAATCCGGCATATCAGACAGCGTGTTGGCCTGAGCGAGGGGGCCCAGGATTTTCTTATTGATGTCATCGCCGATGCTCGCTTTGCCCTTGAGTGCGACCAAGTCAGTGAAACTGGCGCCTGGCGGAATCGTGATGGGAGCATAAGGCTGACCGGCAAACTTATCGCTGACGTATTTAACGAAAAGCAGCACCAGAACATAGTCCTTGTACTGACTGGCATCCATACCGCCGCGCAGTTCGTCACACCCGGCCCAGAGGGATGAGTAGAGTTCAGATTTCTTCAAGGCCATGAGATGAGGTTATCTTTCTTGTTAAATCTCCGAGGAGGATAGTGCGCAGGGTAGCAAGAATCAAGAAAGGATGAGAGAATTCCGCTTCCGCCCTTGACACTCCCCTCGCCTTTAAACATCATCGCCATTCATGACTGTGTGATGTTAATGCGACCTGCCGCCAATCAAGGAGAGGCTTTATATGTTTGATGAACCTTTTTTGATCGTCCTCACCCTTCTCGCCATTTATATCGTCGTCCAACTCCGAAAGATCAAGAACAGTATTAGCGATCTGAATCGCCTGGAAGATCGACTTCTGGATATCCAACGGGAACTCCGCCATCCAGTCAAACCCCTGGAAAAGCCCGCCATCATCCCCGAGAAAGCGGTGCCTCAGCCGCCGCCCATTCCAATAAACCTGTTGGACAACAAACCAGCGCCCAAAGACGGCTCGGCAGGGACGCCTCGCCCTACCGAAATACAGGAAACACCCACTCCACCCCCAGCCTGGGTTCAGTCCGCCAAGGACATCCTGAACCGCATCTGGCAATGGATCCTGGTGGGCGAGGAATACCGACCCAAAGGCGTGACCATGGAATATGCCGTGGCCACGACCTGGCTGATGCGGGTGGGAATTGTGGCCCTCGTCTCCTGTGCGGGCTATTTCCTGAAGTGGTCGCTGGATAACAACCTCATGGGCCCCACCCTACGCGTGGCCATGAGCATTCTGTTTGGCCTCGGCATGCTGGGTGGCGGCATCCGCCTGCTGGGAAACCGCTGGAACATCCTGGGCCAGGGCTTCGTGGGCGGCGGCCTGGCCACCCTGTATTTCAGCATGTATGCGCTCGGGCCTCTCTATCACCTGCTGGATTCCATGGTTCTGGTTTTCGCCCTGATGATCCTGATCACCGTCGCGGCCGGCATCCTGGCCCTCTATGCAGACTCCATGCTAATCGCCATTTTCGGCCTCATCGGCGGCTTCTGTACCCCCATCCTGCTCAGCACGGGAACCCCCAACTTCCCGGCACTTTTCAGTTATCTGCTCCTGCTCAATCTCGGCATCCTTGGCATCGCCCATCTCCGCCAATGGCGCCTCCTTAATTATCTGGGCTTCGTATTCACCTATGCCATCTATATCGGCTCGCTCAGCCAATATAAAACGTCGGACTTTCCTGTCGCCATCACCTTCCTCTCGTTATTCTTCGTGGCGCACTCCACCCTTGTTTTTCTCCACAACCTGCGCCGCTCAATTCAAGCGTCCCTGCTTGAAATCATGCATCTTGTATTCAATGCCGGACTTTTCTCCTGGTTTGCCTACAGTCTGATTATCGAAGCAGTAGGCCGCCCTTACCCGGCGCTGATGACCATCGCCATCGCCTTATACTATGTCCTGCATGTCGCGGCTTTCATCCAGTTAAAATCTACCGATCGCCGATTGCTGGTGGCCCTGATTGCCCTGGCTGGTTTCTACACCACGCTGACCATGCCCCTGGCCATGGAACAGGAATCACTCACGCTCGCCTGGTCTTTACAGGCGTTTATGTTCCTCTGGCTCGGACGCCGACTCGACAGCGCCTTTTTGCGGCAGGTGGCCTACGTAGTCTACGCGCTCACCTTGATGCGGCTGGCAGTATTTGAATGTCCCCGCTTTGATTTCTCCAGTGCTACCCCATCCGACATGACGGCCTATTGGAAAGCCCTGGCAACACGATTATGGACTTTTGGCGGCGCCATCGGTTCGATAGCGGCGGCCTTCATTCTTGAACTGCACCAGGCCATCAGACCGTCCGAACAAACCGCAGAACCTCTGCCCGATACGCCTGATGTTGCGCCCGCCTCCATTACCCATCGCATCTTCTTCTGGGGTGCCGTAGCGGTAATCTTCCTGTATCTCCACAGCGAGCTTTACATGATGTTCAGCTTTTTCACCCCCTGGCGTCCCGCCATGTTAACGGGCCTCTGGTGCGCCATGGCACTGGGCTTCCTGTTGCTTTACCGCTCGGCACAAACCACTCCGTTCGTCGCGGGGTTGATATTCTTTGCCGCCGGTGCGGTCATCAAAACCATCTTTGTCGATATGCCCGGCTGGAATTTGTGTGAGCAAGGCTATTTTAACATGACCTATACGCCTTTCCTTGCCCTCATGCGCTGGCTGGACTTTACCGCCGTGCTCGTCCTTCTGGGGGCAGGCGCCGCTCTACTCTATCGCCAGGGAACCAAAACCATCATTCCCGCCATCTTTGGTTACACCGCCATCGCCCTGCTCTGGCTTTACCTGACCACCGAGCTCTACAGTCTTCTCCACTGGAAGCTCCGTGAATTTGAAGCGGGCGGCATCTCGGTACTCTGGACCCTCTTCGCCTTCAGTTTCATCACCGGCGGGATCTGGAGGCGGATCCGCGCCATCCGGATCGTCGGCTTGATCCTTTTCACCACCGTCGCCCTCAAAGTCTTCATGGTCGATATGGCCCATATGCCCACCATCTACCGGGTCATCGCCCTGATGATTATCGGCATCCTGCTGCTCCTCGGCTCATTCGTCTATCTCCGCGCCAGCAAAAAGTTCATCAAGGAGGAAACCCTATGATTTCACGTGTTATCATGCATATTTCGATACTTATTGCGGCCTCCACCCTGCCATTGGCCGGGGTAACCCCTGATGCCTTTAAACAGTTCAAGTCTCTTCAACCACCCGCAGGTCTATCCACCGAAATCGGGTCCTTCACGCTCGATGCCGAACTGTTTGACGTTCTGGATGCTCCGCCAACCAACCTTCGCCTCTTCGACGCCACTGGCCGGGAGACCCCCTTCCTCCTTAGGCTCAAGATTCCTCTCCGCACGGTAGAAACCCTGCAACCCTTCGCACCTGCTAAAATCGAATCCTTCCGAACGCTCGAAAATAACCGCATCGAAATGGTGGTCGCACGGGACCCAAAACATCCTCAACCGGGCGCCCTCCAATTCGAATCCGGTGTACGTAATTTCGAAAAGCTCGTAACCGTTGCCGGCAGCACGGACCGTCAATCATGGACCCTTCTCGCCACCAACGAACCCATATACGACTACTCCCGTTTTGTAGATGTCAGGCGCGACCGGGTCCCGATTTCGACTGGTAATTACCTCTGGTATCGGATTGAAGTCTCAAACATTACTGAGAACAAGGACTCCCCGCTGGTGGAGATCATCCGGCAAACCCGTGGCGGTCAGGCGGGGAACGAAACCGAAGCCACCTCGTTCCGCCGGGAACCATTCCGGATGGATCGGATTATATTTTTAGGCCAGCAGTTGTCTGTCGTGGCAGGTGACCCCGCGACCCTTGAGCGCGACCTTACCCACTGGACAGTCAATCAGGATCTACCCCGGCAACAAACCATTCTCACGTTTTCCACGCTACGAGAACCGCTTGTTGCGATCATCCCGAAAACTGAAGAGGCAAACTTTTCGCGGGCTGTGACATTGGAAGGGCGGGCCACAACACAGGAAGCCTGGCAGACACTGGCCAACGGCCGTATCACCCGCATCCGCGCCGGAATTATCCAGCAGGACTGCATGACGCTTACGCTTCCCTGCGAATACCGTGGCCGCCTCTTCCGCCTGACCATTCAGAATCAGGACAATCCGCCGTTGACGTTTGCCGGACTACGAGCCCGCTACAATACTTACGAGGCACTCTTTTTTCCCAAGTCAGGAATGACCTATCAGGTCTATTTCGGCGGGACAGAAATTCCGGCTCCAAAATATGATGTTGCCACGGTACTCGCAGCGATCCCTGCCGGCTCAGGGGCACAGTGGACGGTTGGCGCGGCTCAACCCAACCCCACCTTCAAAAAACAGTCCAAGACCGGAGGAGTTTCCGGCAAAACCCTCTTAACCGTTTCACTAATCCTGATGATCGGCATTCTTATGCCAATCATCATCAAACTTTCACGAAAGATTTCATAACATGACATTCTATCGCGGCACAGATGGCACCTATGACGGGAAAAGCGTGTGGTGGTTTTATGGGACCTGAATGACCCGAAGCGCAATCCCTACGGCTCCTATCTTTTAAACAGCTACTGCCACGCCTGGAGTTGCACGCCCGTGTGGTTCTTTGCACGCTGTTAGTTTTAAGGAGGGGGAAACTATTCACTTGCACGATAACTTGACTCCGTGCATCATCCTTCCAGAAGGAAATCATTAATATCTCTTATTATGAATGCCCAGCAAATGAACGACCAACCCACACGCGTTTTGGCTTATCGCCTCGGGGAGGAACGCTTTGGAATTCCCGTTGAGAACGTGCTTCGGATAATCCGGGCTGTTGAAGTCACCCCCGTGCCAGGCATTCCGGACTGCGCGCTGGGCGTGATCAACGTACAAGGCCAGATCATGCCGGTGATCAGCATGCGGAAGAAGTTTCAACTACCCGCCAAACCCGTGCAACTCAGTGATCGCTTTATCATTGCCCGGGCGGGAACACGTTCCGTCGTGCTGGTCGCCGACGAGGTGGAAAATCTCTTTGACCTGGCGCCCGGGACCATGACGGCCTCCGGCGGAATTCTCCCCTCCCTGCCTCAATTCCGCGGAGTTGCCAAACTGCCCGACGGCCTGTTGCTGATCCACGATCTTGCCGGTCTGCTTTCGTTTGAGGAGGAAACACTCATTGACACCACCCTCACATCAGCCGGGCCCAGCGCCATCCCTGCCTGACACCCTCTACCATCAGATCACCGCATTCGTAAACGACCGCATGGGATTACATTTCCCCATCGAGCGTCGCTCCGACCTTGAGCGGGGGCTTCATGCCGCTGCCAAAGAAAGCGGGCGCCGCCATGTGGCTGACTACGTCTCCTGGCTATTGAGTACCCCTCTCTCCAAACTGCAGATTGAGGAATTAGCGGGATTCCTGACCATTGGCGAAACGTATTTCTTCCGGAACCCTGAACAGTTCACGTTCCTGGAACAGCGTGTTCTACCCGAGCTGATCCGCCTTAAGGAAAATGATGAAAAGCGTCTCCGGGTCTGGTGTGCAGGCTGCAGTACCGGGGAGGAGCCCTACTCTGTGGCTATTTCCCTCAAACGCGCCATCCCTGACATCGCCAACTGGAAAATCACCATTCTGGCCACCGACATCAATGGCCACTTCCTCAGACAAGCAGAGAACGCATCTTATTCCGAATGGTCATTCCGTAACGCTCCAGCGTGGCTCAAAGAGGGGTATTTCCGCAAACGCCATGACGGACACTGGAAACTTAATTCCGCCATCCGTGATATGGTTGTCTTTGAGCATCTGAATCTGGCCGAAGACCCCTACCCTTCACTTGTCAACAATACCAGCGCCATGGATATCATCTTCTGCCGTAACGTTTTAATCTATTTTGACGCCCCCCACTCCAAGCGCGTGGCATCCGGATTTTACCGCTCACTGCTGGAAACAGGGTGGTTGTTCGTGGGCCCTACCGACACCTTCATCTATCATGAGACCGAATTCGGGCAGGCCGAGGAGGGCCACATCACTTGCTATCGGAAACGTGCTCACAAAATCAAGCCTCCTCTCCCTGAATACCGCCCGGCCCCAATTCGGCTTGAAGATGCGCCTCGTCTGTCCTACGCGCCACCGTTCCCCCATCACACCCATAGTCCGACCCCAACGCCACCCCAGACCAGTCAGGCCGAACAAGCCTGCAAACAGGCGCTCTCCCTATACCATAAGGGACATTACGAAGAGGCTATTTCCCTGCTAATAAACGACTTGGCGCAATCAAAAGGAAAACACTATACCACCGAGCATACCGCTCAAAGTATGGGGCTTCTGGCACGTCTTTTCGCTAATTTGGGACGTTTGAAGGACTCTTTAGACTGGTGTAATCAAGCCATCGCCCAGGATAAGGTGAATCCACGTTACCATTACCTTCAGGCCACGATTCTCCAAGAGTGCGGGGAATTGAGCGAAACACGGGAAGCCTTACGGCGAACATTGTTTCTTGACCAAAAGTTCATTATCGCGCAATTTGCTATGGGGAATGCAGGAAGAAGTGCAGGAAACAAAGTTGAAGCGCGCCGGCATTTCGAAAATGCCCTCGGGTTGCTTAAACAGCATACCCGAAATGATGTGTTACCTGAATCGGATGGATTAACAGCAGGCCGCCTGGAAGAACTGGTTATTTCGATTCTGAATGAGATGGGGGAGACATAGTCATGAATTCAGTACCTACTACATTACCTTCTTCCGCCCGTGTCATTTCCCCCGATGACGAACGCCGCTTGCTTCGTGAACGTGCCCGCCTGCTGGCCCGCGAAGTACAGCCGGAAAAGGCCGCGCGAACCGAACTGAAACTGGTCGCCTTCAAACTGGCCGAGGAAAATTATGCGGTTGAGTCCAGTTATGTCCGTGAAGTTTATCCGCTCAAATCCCTGACGCCACTACCGGGTGCCCCCTCGTTTGTACTGGGGCTGACCAACTTGCGGGGTGAAATCTTGTCCATCGTGGATTTACACGCTTTTTTCGAGTTGCCTAACCAAGGCTTGAGCGACCGGAGTCGCGTCATTGTTCTGCGCTCCCCAAAAATGGAGTTCGGAATTCTGGCCGATGCAGTCATGGGCACACGAGAAATCGGCACCGATGACCTTCAGCCCACTCTCCCTACCCTGACGGGGATCCGGGAAGAGTATTTGAAAGGGGTCACCGGCGAGCGGTTGATTGTTCTGGATGCAGAACGTCTGCTGACCAGCCCCTCCATTATCGTGAATGAAACAGTTTAATTAAGTTAAGGAGATAGTTTATGCGAATGCCTATTGGACTCAGAATTGGAACCGGATACCTGATCGCCCTGATCCTGCTGGCCACGGTGGGCGGAGTGGCCTATCGCAACGTGATAAAGGGCATTGCCAATTCCCTGGCCACTGACCAGGAGAATACGACCATCATTGAGATCGGACATGTGGCCCTCAGGGTCAGCGAGGCCGAGGCGGGAGTGCGGGGCTATCTCCTCACCGGAGATCCTAGTTATCTCGATCACTACAGCAATCTTGTTATGAACATCGGCAAGGATCTGACAGATATCACCAGTCAGGAGTCTGATGTGGTCATTCGCAATGAACTGCAAAAAATAGGCAATCTGGTCAGTAACCGGTGCGCCATGCTCACGGAGGAAGTCGCATTCAAGGCCGGCACCTCAACGAACGACGCCATTGCCAACCTGAAAAGCGGAAAAAGCGAAGCGGTTGCCGATGAGCTCAGGAGTGTCATTGCCAGCCTGACTCAGGAAGGAGAAAGGCGGCTGTCCGTTCACGCCGAAGAGGAATCCGCCAGCAACAGCCTGACCATTGCCACCATTCGCTATGGCGTTGCCGCCGCCGTAGTTTTGATGATTATTGCCGGCATGGTCATTACACTCAGTATTACCCGGCCCATGCGGGGTGTGATTGGCGTGTCCAATACCCTTTCTGCCGCGGCCAGCGAAATCTCGGCCACCGTCTCACAACTCGCCGCTTCCACCACTCAAACCGCCTCGTCTGTGACGGAAACCACCACCACGGCAGAGGAAGTGAAGAAAACAGCCGAGGTCGCCCTGGAAAAATCACGGCTGGTGGCAGAGGGCGCACGTGAGACCGTCCGCATTTCTCAGGCTGGTGAAGAGGCCGTGCGGGCCACCGCCGACAACATGAACCGGATCCGGGGCCAGGTGGAATCGGTGGCCGCCAGCATGACGCAACTGAGCGAACAAAGCCAGGCCATCGGCATGATCATCGCCTCAGTAGACGACATTGCCGAGCAGTCCAACCTGCTGGCAGTCAACGCAGCGATCGAAGCGGCCAAGGCGGGTGAACATGGGCGGGGTTTCGCCGTTGTGGCTCAGGAAGTCAAAAATCTTGCCGAGCAGTCCAAACAGGCCACCAATCAGGTGCGCACCATCCTGAATGATATCCAGCGCGCCACCAACACGGCGGTCATGGCCACCGAACAGGCTGGCAACGCCGTCATCAACGGCGCCGATCAGGCCACCAAGGCTGGCGAGGCCATCTTGAGTCTGACCCGGAACATCAACTCGGCTGCCGAGGCCTCCTCGCAAATCACGGTCTCTGTCCAGCAACAGTTTGCCGGCGTGGATCAGGTGACAGTTGCCATGGAGAGCATCAAGCAGGCGAGTGAACAAAACGTAGAGGGTACACGGCAACTGGACGAAACGGCAAAAAACCTGAGCGACATGGGCAAAGAGTTGCGCGACCTGGTGACTCGGCATCTTTCTTGATCATTAAAATGAATTAACAAAAAGGCAAAAAGAGTATGAAAATATCCATTGGCTCTAAAATAGGGATGGGGTATGGGTGTGCACTGATTCTCCTCCTCATTGTCGGCGTGACGTCGTATCAAAACGTGCATCACGGCATTGATAATGCGGAGCAGGTGGCCAGCACTTATTTAATTATCGACGAAATGGATCACGTCATTCTTCGCATGGTAAATGCCGAAGCTGGCTTGCGGGGCTATCTCCTCTCCGGAGACGAAAGCCACCTCGACCATTTCAGCAATATGCTGACGACCATTGAAGCGGATATCAGCCACGTGCGTAACGCCGCCAAAGATACCAATGCGATCAGCGCCATCGCCCAAATCCAAGCGGCCGTCTCAAACAAGTGCACCCTCATGAAAGAGGAATTGGCACTTAAATCCACGGGAAGCGTTGACGCCGTCGCGACGCTTTTAAAATCCGGCAAAGGGGAGAAAGCTTCGGATGATCTAAGAACCGTCATTGATGCGGCCATCTCTATCGAAAGGGACATGCTGAACAATCTGGAAACAGAAGCTAAAAAGGACGACCATCTCACCATGAGCGTGATTCGCAACGGCTCCATTGCCGCTCTGATAATCCTCTCGATACTTGGTATCGCCATCACCCTCAACATCACGCGACCGGTGAAAATCCTGGTTGAGGTGGCCAATGCCGCAGGGGCAGGGAACCTCACCCTTGACGCCAAAGATACCGGGCGCCACGATGAACTGGGCGTGCTGACCCGAAGCTTCAATCAGATGATCGGAAATCTGCGAGTCCAGATCCGCGAGATTCTTGACGGCGTCGGCGTGCTTGCCTCTTCCGCCAGCGAAATATCGACCACCGTATCTCAACTTGCCGCCTCTGCCACGGAGACCGCCTCCTCCGTCAGCGAGACCACCGCGACTGTGGAGGAAGTCAAAAAGACCGCCGAACTGGCACGCGAAAAATCACGCTCAGTCGCCGAGGGCGCCCGCGAAACAGCACGCATCGCCCAAGCCGGTGAAGATGCCGTCCAGGCTACCGGGGAAAGCATGTCCCGCATCCGCGAACAGGTGGATTCTGTCGCCGCAAGCATGGTGAAGTTGAGCGAGCAAAGTCAGGCCATAGGCATGATCATCGCTTCGGTGGACGACATCGCCGAGCAATCGAACCTGCTGGCAGTCAACGCAGCGATCGAAGCGGCCAAAGCCGGCGAACACGGCAAGGGCTTTTCCGTGGTGGCTCAGGAAGTTAAAAATCTTGCCGAACAATCAAAGCAGGCGACCTCCCAGGTTCGCACCATTCTGAATGACATCCAGCGCGCCACCAGTACCGCCGTGATGGCCACCGAACAGGCTGGCAATGCCGTCAACGGCGGCGCCACTCAGTCCGCACGAACCGGCGAGGCGATCCAGACCCTTGCCCGGAACATCCAGTCGGCCGCCGAGGCATCCGCCCAAATCGCGGTTTCCACCCAGCAGCAGTTTGCCGGGGTGGATCAGGTCACCATCGCAATGGAAAATATCAAACAGGCCAGTGAGCAGAACGTGGAAGGAACGCGCCAAATGGAACTGGCGGCCCGGAATCTTGACTCTCTGGGACGTCGGCTTAAAGAACTTGTGGGAAAATATCAGGTATAAGGGTGACTCATGACCCGTGACGAAGAATTCATGCAACGGTTGCTGGCGACGTTTCGAGTCGAGGCAAACGAACATATTCTGGCGATTTCCGCTGACCTTCAGGCATTACAGTCCCTACCAGAAGGTCCCGAGCGAATCGCCCGCATTGAGACGGTCTTTCGAGCCACCCACAGCCTGAAGGGTGCGGCCCGGGCCATTGACCTGCGCTCCGTTGAGGCGGTTTGTCAGGCCATGGAAAATGTTTTGGCGGGCGCCAAAAAGGGAATTATTTCACTCACTCCTGCTGCCCTTGACCCCCTGATCCGGAGTATGGATAAAATCGAGGATTTGCTGGCCGCCTCACCCGAACAATCAGGCACCGGCGAGTTGATTGATGAATTAGGCCGCATGACGGCGGTAGTGCCTTCATCAAGTACTCCCAGCCCTACAGCTAGTGTGCTCCCGGAGGCACCTAGTAGTCCTCCCCCCCCCACTCCCGTTGCAAAACCGGCCTTACCCTCTGATGCAGGAGCCACCACCACCCAGCGCTCCCAGCCCCAACCCCTGAGCGAGGGCACGGTTCGCATTCCCGCGACCCGGCTGGATTCACTTTTGCTTCAGGTTGAAGAACTACTCTCCGCCAAACTTGCCACAACCCAGCGCTCCGAGGAATTGATGGCGCTTCGCACCCAAGTTGCCGGAATTAAGAAAAACTCACGAATTCTTGCCGCGGAACAACCCTCTCTTCAAGTTCTGGCCGATTCTCTGAAATCGCGAACTCAGCGTGATACCCGACTCCTACCTAGTCTTAAGCGAATCATGGATTGCCTCACGCAGGACCATGCCCAGATCGAATCGTTAGATGAAAAGATGTCCACCCTCACCAAGGCCAGCAAGGAGGATCAGCGGCTCCTCAATCGTATGGTGGACAATCTTCTGGAGGACGCCAAGAAGGTGCTGATGCTACCTTTTTCCTCCTTAATGGAACCCTTTCCCCGAATGATCCGTGACGTGTGTCGCGAACAAGGCAAGGAGGCCGAACTTAAAGTGGAAGGAGGCGACGTCGAAATTGACAAGCGCATCCTCGAACAACTGAAAGATCCGCTTATCCATCTTGTCCGGAACAGCATTGACCACGGCATGGAGCGCCCCGCCGAACGGGAGCGACTGGGCAAAACCAGGAAGGGTACTCTTCATCTTTCAATCGCCCAGGTTGAAAGCAGTAAAGTCGAGATTATCATCACTGATGACGGCCGGGGCATTGACTTCCTCAAGGTCAAACTGGCCGCCATCAAAGCGGGCACCCTGAGTCAGGACGATGCCACGCGTCTGGGACAGGACGATCTGGCACGACTCATTTTCAGGTCTGGCGTATCCACCAGCCCCATTATAACCGATCTCTCCGGGCGGGGTTTGGGCCTGGCCATCGTATTAGAGCGTGTCGAAGAATTAGGCGGATCCGTATCCGTCAGTACCATTGAAGGCAAGGGCTCAACATTCCGCCTGGTACTTCCCCTGAGTCTGGCTACATTCCGCGGCACCTTTGTTGAGGCTGGCGGACAACTATTTGTCATCCCCACGATCAACGTCGAGCGGGTACTCCGCATGAAAGTCGGAGACGTTGCCACGATTGAAAACCGGGAGAGCATCGTGTTGGATGGCCGGGCCGTTTCGCTGGCCCGATTGGATCGAGCCCTTCAGCTCCCTGCCGCCGCCTTACCCAAGGACCCCAAGGCCGCACTTCCCGTTGTGGTGGTGGCGTCAGGGAATCGCCGGATCGCCTTTACCATTGATCGCGTACTGTTCGAACGGGAAGTCCTGGTAAAAAGTCTAGGCCGCCAATTAACCCGTATTCGCAATATTGCAGCGGCAACGGTTCTGGGCACTGGCCGCGTGGTTCCCATCTTGAACGTCCGCGACCTACTGGCTTCCGCCATCAACCTCTCAGGCGGTATCCCCGCCACAGCAGCGGCAAAACCGGCTGCGGGAGTCGACATACGACCTACCAAATCCATCCTCGTTGTGGAGGATTCCATCACCTCCCGCATGCTCATCAAGAATATCCTTGAATCTGCAGGCTATCACGTGGCCACGGCCGTGGATGGGCAGGATGGTCTGACAACCTTGAAAACGGCCCCTTTCAATCTCGTGGTCTCTGATGTCCAGATGCCCAGGATGGATGGTTATGAATTAACTTCGCGAATCCGGCAGGATAAGGCCCTGGCTGAACTCCCTGTCATCCTGGTGACCTCTCTGGGTTCACGCGAAGACCGGGAGCGCGGCATCGAGGCAGGGGCCTCCGCCTACATCATTAAAACCAGCTTTGACCAGGGGAATCTGCTCGAAACCGTAAAACGATTAATCTGATCATGGCTCCCCAACAATCCAAAATAATTTCCGCCTTGATCGTCGATGATTCCGCTGTCGCCCGGGAATTTCTCACGCACATCCTGGAATCGGATCCCGGCATCCGGGTGGCAGGAACGGCCTGCAACGGGAAAGAAGCCCTGACCTGGATGTCACGCCAGAAACCTGATGTGGTCCTGATGGATATTCACATGCCGGAGATGAACGGCCTTGAGGCCACCCGCGAGATCATGTCAACGTCCCCTGTCCCGGTCATCATTGTCAGTTCGAGCTGGGAAAAGGACGAAGTGGAAAAAACGTTTCAGGCTATGGCCGCCGGGGCGGTTGCCGCCATGGAAAAGCCGGCGGGACTCAAGAATCCCGAGACTCCGATGTTAGCGACGGATCTTATACGGACCGTGAAACTCATGGCCGGAATGCCGCTGGTTCGCCGCTGGTCAAGTATAGCCTCCGCAATCCGTCAGCCTTCCCCGCCTCCGGCACCCCTCACTATTCAGCCCGGGAAGGCAACTATTCATCTCGTCGCGATTGGGGCCTCAACAGGCGGCCCTCCCGTGTTGCAGGCCATACTGGCGGCCCTGACGCCACAGTTTCCCGTCCCCGTGGTCATCGTCCAGCACATCGCACCCGGCTTTCTTGCCGGTATGGCCGATTGGCTTGAAAAGACAACCCTTTTCCCTGTCGGAATTCCCAAAAACGGCGACATGATTGTGCCGGGCCGCGCTTATCTCGCGCCGGATGGAGTCCACATGGGCGTTCACCGGGATGGCACCATCTTTCTAAGCGATGCACCCCGCGAAAATAGTTTGAAACCAGCGGTATCTTTTCTCTTTCGCTCAGTCGCAAAGGAATTCGGCACGCGGGCGGCTGGCGTTCTGTTAACAGGAATGGGGCGTGATGGCGCAGATGATCTGCTCGCCCTTCGAAAAGCCGGCGGAATCACTTTTGCCCAGGACAAGGAAAGTTCCGTGGTGCACGGGATGCCTGGAGAGGCGATTGCAGTAGGCGGGGCTTGTTATATTAAACCCCCACTGGAAATTGCACGACTGCTGGTGTCACTGGTAAACGGACAGTAAGAGAGGTTGTCTATGGACGGTGCATACAAAATCGATATTTTGATAGCCGAGGATAGCGCCACACAGGCGCTTAACCTACAGTTCCTGCTCGAGGAGGCAGGGTATCGCGTAGTGGTTGCCCGGAACGGAAAAGAAGCCCTTACGGCAGTCCATCAACACCCGCCCGCCATGCTGATCACAGACATTGTCATGCCTGAGATGGATGGCTATGCATTATGCCAATCCCTCAAAACCAACCCGGCACTACACCATATTCCAGTGATTTTATTGACGACCTTGTCCGATCCCATGGATGTGATCAATGGTCTGAAGTGCGGGGCTGATAGCTTTGTGGTAAAACCTTACAATAAGGAATTTTTACTGGAGCGAATTCGCTATATTCTGACCAACCGGATTCTTCATCACGAAGAAAGCAACGCCCCGGGCATTGAGGTCTTTTTCGCCGGCCAGAAACATATGTTTACCGCGCAACGCAGCCAGATGCTGGATCTTTTGCTATCCACCTTTGAAAATGCCATCCAGAAGAACATTGAACTGACCGAGATGAACAATCGACTGCTGGAGGCAGAAGGCCGGCTCCAGGAACAGGCCAATGAATTGCGAGCACTATCCCTGTCCGACGCCCTGACCACGCTCTATAATCGGCGTGGATTCATGACCATCGCATCGCAACTCCTGCGTATCGCCAACCGGGAGGGGCAGTACATGTGGATGCTATTTGTGGACGTGGATGGCCTGAAAATTGTTAATGATACCCTCGGTCACCCTCAGGGAGATCAGTTGATCGTTGATGTGGCGGCCATCATGCGTCACGTCGCCAGGGAATCTGATGTGACAGCACGGCTGGGTGGCGATGAATTTGTAGTGCTCATTCCCAATGGTTCAGCTGATGACGCCCAACGGTTGGTCGTACGGCTGGAAGAGGCGGCCCGGGCACAAAACATCAAACAGGAACGTCCTTACGAGATTGCCTTCAGCATTGGCATTGCTGAATACAATCCAGAAGCCCCTTGCTCGATGGATGAATTGATTCGCCGGGCGGACGTTGAAATGTATAAAATGAAAACTAGGCATAAGTCGGCCAGAGCCGTCGCGCGGTAATTTCTAAAGGACCATATGGCTAATCCAAAAATACTTCTTGTGGAAGATAGCTCAACACAGGCGTTGAAGCTTCAACACATCCTCGAGGATAACGGATTTGATGTGACCATGGCGAAAGATGGCGCTGAAGGATTTGAAAAAACCCGCCTTCTGTCTCCCGATATTGTCATCACCGACATTATGATGCCGGTAATGGATGGCTATGAGCTCTGCACTCGCATCAAGAGCGACGTGGTCCTTCGTCGTATCCCCGTCATTCTCCTGACCACCCTCTCCTATCCTGAAGATATTCTGAAGGGGCTCAAGTGCGGGGCCGACAACTTCATCACCAAACCCTACGAGGCCGCCCACCTTGTCTCCCGCATTGATTATATTTTAGCCAACCAGAAACTACGCCATGGACTGACCTCGGACATGGCCATTGAAATCGCGTTCGGAGGCCATCGCTATCTCTTGAATTCCGATCGGATTCAGATTCTGGATCTGCTACTCTCGTCGTTTGAAACGGCGGTGCGGAAAAACATTGAACTCGAAGAGGCGAACCGGAAACTTCAGACTGCGGTCGCAACCATCAACACGCTGGGCAACCTGATCCCGATCTGCTGCCATTGCAAGAAGATCCGGAATGATCAGGGCTATTGGCAACAACTGGAAGCCTTCTTCAAGGATCATTCCGCCGTAGAATTTACCCATGCCCTTTGCCCGCATTGCGCAGAGACCTTCTATCCTCCGGCGAACGGACAGGGATAACGTCTAGGCATCGATCAAGACATCACCCTCGCGCAGAACAATCGGCGTCATGACGATGCCAAGCTCCTCCTCAAAGCGACGCACTAAACGCAGATCACGATCGGTCAGCAGGGAGATGGCACACCCCTTGGCCCCGGCCCGCGCCGTACGCCCTACCCGATGGAGATAGGCCTTGCTGTCACTGGGTATGTCGAAATTGAAGATGTGCGTCACCCCCTTGATATCCAATCCGCGTGCAGCCACGTCGGAGGCGATCATGACATTCACACGATCTCCCCGAAAATCATCCATTGCTTTCTTACGTTCTTCCTTGGTAAAGGCGCCATGTAAATCCGCGACCTTGACCTTGTGATGAGCCAACTTGGAGGCAACCACCTCGGCACTCTCGTTACGATGGACAAAAACCAGCGACCGCTCCGGGTTCATGGCCCTGATCAGTTTTCGCAACCAGTCAGCTTTTTCACGCTCTTCACAGACGAGATACAGATGCTCAATATCACTGTTCACCCGCGCCGAGCCCGCCCGCACCATCACCAGCTCCGGGGCCATCGCATTGGCCTCACGGGTAGCTTCGACCTGCTCTGTTGCCGACACAAAAACCAACTGCCGGCTCGGGGGCGTGAATTTTACAATCGCCCGGACTGACGCCAGACTTTCCGCACTCAGCAGACGATCCGCTTCATCCAGCACGACACTCTTCACTAAACCGGTCTTCACCTTATTCAAGGTAATCATCTCGCGGATTCGACCCGGCGAGCCAATCACTACCTGCGGCTTCTTTTTGAGCTTATCGATTTGCCGCTGCATCTGGGTTCCCCCAATCAGAAGCACAGAACGGATGGGCAACCCTGAGTTGACCGCCAGCGTTCCGGCTTGACGCTGAATCTGGATGGCCAATTCATGGGTTGGCACCACCACGATCATCTGGGTTGCCGCCAAAGCGGGATCAATCCTTTGAAATAATGGCAGAAGATAGGCGAGGGTTTTCCCTGTTCCCGTTTCTGAATTAAGGTAGGCGCTTTTTCCTGCCAGCAGCACCGGCAGGGATTCGACCTGAATAGGCATGGGGTCGGTGATCTTCTCGGTTGTCAAAGCTGTTACCAATGATGGTAATAATCCTAATTCAGTAAATGTCATAATGATCCCTTTCGCAACGTGCAGGGGCACTATAACAAAATCCAGAATTGAATCGCCATCAATCGTTACTACCACCGGAGATTCAGATAGGCCTCAACGGTTGTACGGTTATAGATTGGCCCTTCCTGATACTGGAAGTTGGCGCCGAGGTTCAAGCGCTGGGTCATTTTATAGATCCCACTCACTTTACCGCCAACCACATAGCGCCACGCCGTACCACGCTCCTTGGCATAACCGGCCTGCCCACTCAACTGTCCGCCCCACTTGACTCCCGTTCCCTGTAGCGCCGCATAGACCTGATGCTGCTGCAACTCGGTGGGCGACCAATATTCAGGAACGTCCGTCGTACTGTCAGCAAACCTTCCGGCATAGCCCACCCCGATGTAGGGAGTCTCTTTCAAACGCCGGAGAAACCTCACATTACCCCACCAGGTGTCATTACCATCACTACGCTGAGTCAGCGAAAGATCGGCAAAACAATCCCAGAAATCATACAGGCGGGAATAGGTTTCCACCCCTTCGCGGTGTGAGGTGATCCCCTTGCGCAAGGCCTCAACGGTTTCCATCATTTCCATGCGGCTGATGAGACTCACATACCCTTTAAGCCATGGATTCGGCAAGCGTAGTCGTGCCCGCCACCCGGTCTCGTCCGGCAGGGTATCCATCAACCACTCCTGAAAACCGGCCTCCAGCCAGACCTCAGGGGCGATATAGGCAAGGAACCCAAGATCTTCAGATGTGGCCCGCTCATGGCCGTTCCCCTTCTGTTCCCAGTTGTGGCGCTTGAGCCCCGCTTCCCATCGTAGCCAATCCCGTATCGGCCCCTCACCGCTGAGGCCTGCCGCCCAATAACTCCGATCCTCATTATCCCACCAGGCGGTCGCATCGAGTGTCGCAGTCGGGCGCCGCATATTCGTAACTTTCTCCAAGAGGACCGCAGGCCGCGGGTCATCCGCCGGCGCCAGCTTGACCGCCTCGCGGGATTTTTCAAGGGCCTGCGCCAGATCCCCTTCGATGGCGGCATTCGCCCCTTGATTGAAGGTCACCTCAAAGGGATTCGCCCCCGCCTCGGCAGCTTTCCGGAACCAGTGGGACGCCACCTCACATTGCCCGTGCCAGTAATACAGTTTGGCCAATTCAAGCCGGGCACGCACAACCGAGTTTCCCTGCAAAATGTGATTTTCCAAAGCCGTCAAATCCCAGGAGGGCGGAACCGCTTTGACAGGGATCCTTAAGGGATCCGGCAGACTCGAGACAAACCCATTATCATCTCTGCAAAATGCCGTTGTAAATGACCGACTCACGGCATTTGAAAGCGCCTCCATGGCGGCAGGGTCGGTATCCAAAGACAGCTGACCATAATCTCCACCCGGATAATAAAACACAGGCGCCTTGCCTTCGCCCACATTTGCAGCAGCACCGGACAAAATGCCAGTCACACGCTCCCTCATGGATTCCATCGTTTCCTGTTCACCCTTGATCAAGATACGATGCGTAAGCGGATTCCCCTTAACCCCGTCCGCACGGACAACCGCCGCGCCCAAATCCGGACACGTCACACCTATCTGCCACCGGCCTGTCCGCCGTAACTCGGCCAAACGTTGAGGAGACGCCATCCGGGGCAGCGCTGTTTTCAAGCTACGCGGATCCACCACCATCACAGCAGAGGCTTGATATTTTTGAAGGATGACGTCCACCGCCTCCACAACGGCGCGGTCAGGCTGGACCAATAGGATCATCACGGTTTTTCCCTTCGGCGGATCCGCCGGCATTTTGGTGACAAAACTGTAGCCATTGGACGCCAGACAGGCAATATGCGAACCGATTTGTGCGGTCGTATTCCGTCCGGGATAAGCATGCACAGTCGTATCCCCATAGAGCAATAGTGCCGTCACGGATTTCTCATCACGCCCCGCCAACGGTTCCAGCATCCGTATGGCTCGGGAAAATCCATCCGCCTCTGCGAGAGTCATGGCATAACGCCGCACGGCCATATCATCCCAAGGCCGGGCTTTGGCCAACCGCTCCGCATAGGGAATGGCATGGCGGGGCCGTCGTGCCACCAACTCCTGATCCCGGAGGAAAACCAGGCTTGGCGCCAACAAGGGGTTGCGCCCCAAAAGCGCCTGATGGTGATCCATCGCCTCTTCACTACGGCCACAAGCGACCAACGAACGCCCTAATAACAACGATTGAGATGTGGAGCCCGGATCATCCACCACACATGCCTGGGCAGCGGCGACCGTGGCGGTGGGCGCCTCTGCTGTCGCAATCATTTCAAGATTTTCGGCAAGACTCTGCCGGAGCGAGGAAGAGCCCGCAAAGCTCAACCCCTCCTGCGCCTTAAGGACCGCGTCAGCCGGGCGCCCTAATGCGGCAAGGATTTGGACCAGGGATTCGTAACCGAGAACTGTCGGGCTGCGTCCCAGACTCTCCACCAAGGTCTCTACAGCCGCCGCGCCTTTGCCGGTACGATATTGGGCCATGGCCATTTCTGTGGCATAGTAGGGCACGTCAGGGAAGGTTAGATGCAGGAATTGCCAAACCTCCAGCGCTTTTTCATCCTCGCCCAGATCAGTCCACATCAGGGCCATGGTATCCCGTAACAGGGCCGCCCCTTCATCTACCCGCAGTGCCATCCAGTCTGCTTCCCGTCGGGCCCGCTCAAAATCTCCAAGCTGGACTCCACAATCAAAAATGAATTTATGGATATCTGCCTGCCCCGGCTCGGCATCCACGCTGGCCTGATAGGCCGTAATGGCGGCCGCGAAATCTCCCTTTATTTCCGACTGTTTTCCCGTCACCCCCAAACGTACGGCCACCGACGTCGTATGATCCAGCAAATTGCTCAGCAAGAGAAACCCGCGGGGCTCATCATTCAACCGCTGGCTTAATTTCCATGCCAGCGGCCATATCAACCGGTTGGGATCCCGCTCCAATCCCTTTTCATATAAGCCTAGTGCCGCCGACAAATTGGCACGTTGCGTTTCATCGTGCCCATAGGCAAAATAGAGATCCGTCACACGCACGCCCTGATCTGGCCGATTTGTCAGGGCGACTGCGAGTGAATCGAGCGTCTCCACCGCACCAGGAATTCCAGAACAGACCCGCAATGCGTCAACAACAAGTGCCACATCCGCTGGCGCCGCCGTGGCAACACCGGAGGCAATGAATGCAGTGAAATATTGAGGGGTTCCCGCCACCACTCCGTTCAAGGCCCGGGCAGATCCCAAGTAGAGTCCAGTCCACTCCCGATCTGCACCCGTCTCCCAGGCCCTGACGAGGAATGGTTCCGCCGCCTTCATGCGTCCGCCTTTAAAAAAATCCATCCCGGCAGCCAACGGGGTTGTCTCAGGCAACCACTGCGCATGCCGCTCAAGTGCCAGATCTTTCTGACCTTCCTCCGCCATGCGCCCCACAATCTGACGCACAAACCGCACACGATCTGGCACCCCCTGATCCAGGGCTTTTCCCCACGCCGAACAGGCATTCGTTTTTTCGCCAAGTGCCCAGAGTGTCCACCCTAATTCATGAAAGGTATTCACATTACCAGGTTTGAGAATGATGGACTTTTCCAATGCCGCTTTTGACTCGGTATATTGCTGGCGCCGCGCCTGTACGGTCCCGAACTGCAACCATGCCTCCGCATTTTCCACATCATTGGTGACAGCCAGCACCGCCACTGCATACGCAGCCTCCAGCTCATTCTCCGCCATGAGAGCCTTGGATTTCTGGGTCAACAGGGTTCGATCAAGCGCATTCGCTCTAGGGATATCCCCCACCTCAAACCAAAATTCAGCCAGATCCTTCTGGGTTCGCCCGAATGTTTCTTTCCCCAGCGAATCAATGGCCTTAAGTTCACGGCGTGCCTCTTCCAGTTTGCTGCTTGCCAAAAGGTCCCTTACCAGAAATACCCGGAGCACCAATTGATCCGGGGAAACGGCCAGACTTTTGCGATATCCCTGCACGGCGGCCTCAAGATCGCCCTGATAATGAGCCATCCGCGCTGTCATGCCATCCCGCACCGCCGGGTTTAAAGCGCGAGGCAATAACGCGGCCAAACTGGCACTCACCGCCTCAGGCTTGCCCGCCTGCTCCTCCAATAAACTCCAGTCGGCCCAACTGATACGGTTGGGATCCAGTTTCATAGTCTGGCTATATAAAAACGATGCTGTTACCCCATCGTTCCGGCGCCGTGCGGAGGCGGCCGCTTTCTCAAAACGGTCGGCCAAGGCCACACGCTTCTCCTGCTCAGCGGGATAACGAGCAACCAACTGCCGCCAAATACCTTCACTCGCAGCATCAACCTTCACCGCGAGCATGCAATCCCAAAGCAATTCAACCTGCTCCTCATTTAAGGATCCGGGAGCCTGGTCCATGACCAATTTCAGACAGGCATTCATACGGCTCCATTTTCCCCGCCGGCTGTCGATACTGGCAAGATAGAGAGCCACTCCGGCGCGATTGTCACCCACCTCCCAGGCTGCCTCCAGAAAGGCAACTGCCGCCAGACGCCGCCCCCCCTTGAAAAGGGTGACCCCCAATTCGCTCACGGTGAAGCCGGGCTTCCAGCGCTTATACAACTCCAGCGCCTTGGTCTCATTCCCCGTCTCAGCCAGTTGACTAAGGACGCGCGTGATAACGGCATCACGGTCCCCCAGATTTGCCTGAACCAGCACATCAAGGTTCGCCAGCGCCTTCTCGCGATCTTCATTCCAGAGCAGCCAGGCCAATTCCCGATTGATCACAGGATCCCGGGGTGCGATCAGCAAGGCGGTTCGAAACGCCTGAGCGGCGGTATTGGTATCACCCGCTTGCAACCGAAGGGTGCCTAGCAATTTCCACCCCTCTGCATATCCCGAGTCCCGCGCAACGGCTATTTCCGCCAACGATCTGGCTTTTGCCTTATCCCCGGCGGCCATGGCATCGCGCCCCACCTGAACGATTTTCACCACCGACCATTGCGCCATGTCCGGCTCATAAGCGGTCTCTGCAACTCCAGAACGACAGCTTAACATCGCAACAGTCACCATCAGGAATCCGAACATTTTCATGGGTTCTTTCCTTCTTCTTCAGGCCACACCATAATTTGATCTACCCGCGGAAACTGGCGGACAACCCGCTCATCACCCACCACTAACTGGGTGGGCGGATGACGCCGCAAAAATTCTGCGGCCACCCGCAATGAATTCGTGCCCGTCATATCCAACCATACATGATCCATCTGATTGGTCACAGAAAGCGGCATCCGCTCCTCATTTTTCACGCGATGCATAATCCCAAAACCCTGGGCTCGAAGCGGCTCAATCCATTCTGCTTGAGCCGAATTCACTACAAAACCCTTAATAAAGGGGCGAAGATCCTGGTGGATAAATCGCGTCACCATCGCTTCTACCTGCGTGGCAGGCATCTCCCCATTGGTCGCCGTCATAAGAATCGGCCAAACCTCAGCCCCTTCCGCAACGGCCTGAATACAGTCGAGGCATTGCTGCCCCGTCACCGCCTCACCCAACAGGGGAAAGGGCACAATGTAATCAGTGATCTGAGCACGCTGATCGGGAGGAAGACCCGCCCAGGAATTTGCCACCACGCCCTGCCGGCGCAGGGGCTTCACCTTCAAATTCGTTAGCGAAACGGCTCCCCCACGACTCTCAAACCCGATCACCCCCGAGGCACGGGGAACAGACAACGGAACAGGACCGAAGGCCGGGACATCATTCACGACCAACCAGGCGCGAAGCCCTTTTACCCTCCACTCCAACCGGATCACCTCTCCCGTGGGTGTTGAAACGGCCTTCAGGGTCACGGGCACTCCGTTACGGGATTCCTGCAATCGGATGGCCTTGTCATCCATGGATAGCCGCAGGCATTCTGAAGGACTTAACATCCGGGCATAACAGACCGCAATCGAGTGCGGCGCACGCCGGATATCGGCGGAAATCCGGGCATCGGTCCACAGGTCGCTCCCCCGAATCCATGCCGCATCTTCATCATCGAGCCTCAACGTATCATTCAGGATCCGGGCCCGACCAAACAGATTCCACCGGTCACTTGACCCCACCTCCACCACACGCGCAGCCAATGGCTGGGCGCGGCGGAGGGCCGTCAACACCTGTGCCGCCGACCAGTCTCCATTCACTCTGAGCCGGGTTAATGCATAGGGGTTCCGACCCGGCGGATTAAACGGGTTTGAGGCAAGGACAAAGGCCATCCGATAATGCGCATTCACCCCGGAATAATTAACCTCTCCAGCCAGAGGCTCAACACCGGCACGACGGCCATCATCGGCATAGGGATACACATACGCTAACACCGGACTCCCGTTCAACTTCGCCAACACCTCCGCTGATACGCGGTAGTCCTCCTTGATTCTGGCGCTGAATTCATCGTCCGTCTCCATCCGTTTCTCTCGGGAAATCCATTTCCGGGTACTCAAGAAGTGATCCTTGCGCCCCTCGGAAGTCACCTGCAGTTCAATCGTATTACCTCCCATACTGGCAATCCCCCACTGCGGCATGGCGACAATTTTCCGGATATCCCCGTTCTTGAGGCAGGACTCGTCCCAACTCTCCATGGAGGACGTGGGCACACACAGGGTGGCCCGCATCCCGAACTTGCGCAGAACCGGATGAGCACGGATAAAAGTTTCCTTACGAGCCCCCTCAAAAAGAATGAGCACCGCCTTATCGGGCAACGGGGCGCGCCCCTCCAAAAAAGCAAGTGCATCCTCCGTCGTAATGGTGCGATATCCTGCCGCTTGTAAAGCCTCTAAATGCGAACGTAAGGTCTTGGACGAGGGATAGATGGTATTTTCATCACGGGTTACCCCTGCGTATGAAATCGCCATAAACCCATCCCAATTGGACCAGAACTCAGGCGTGTAATCCAACGGAGGTGAAGGCCTGAGCACAGTCCAGAGGATACCCACCACCAGCCCTGCAAAGACAAACCATTGAAGGAAATTCAGTACTCGTTTCATGATTCATACCCCATTCGTCCAGATAACAATCCGACTCCGGTGTCGCCATGGCGTCGTATGCGGTTAATTTCGGGTCCCCCACAAGGTACGCGAAAACGTCAATACCGCCCACGGCAGCTGCCAGATCAGTACAAACATATAATAGAAACAAAACAGAATCCCATAGAACCACAGCCGGGATCGCTTTAAGAAAAGATAGGTACAGCTCATCAGGCAACTCATCAAAAACACCCCCAGAATATAGATGATCGGCGACCGGTGTTGAAGCAACGGCACATAGAGCAACGACCTCAGCACGATCGCCGGCCCTAGTAGTGGCAGTATAAACCCGAGATAGAACGAGATGGACATCAGGGGGGGGCGCTTCCACATAAACCCACACCCGCGCAGGGTTTCCCTGAACCAGGACCGTTTCCAGCGCATCTGCTGGCGTAAGAATGTCCGATGGTCATCCGGGACAATCGTTGTGGTAATCGCATCGTCCGCATACACAACCTTGAGTCCCCGCATCAACAATGAATTGGTCAGGCTCCGGTCATCTCCAAAGGTGGCCGGCTTTCCCCAAAAGGTTTGATTCAGCCATTCCTCGCGCACCGACATGAAGAGCTCTTTGCGATACGCCGCCAGCGGGCCCGAGAGGCAGGTGACAGAATCAAAAACACTTTCAGCCGCCTTCATCACCTTGAAGGCAATATAATACCGCACCGCCTGCATCCGCGTCAGGGTGTTGGTCCAGATATTCTCAACATCACAATGCCCGGTAACAGCCGCAACTTCCGGATCCGCAAACGGCTTCAACAGATTCCTTAACGCCTCCGGCGCCAGAAAACTGTCAGAATCAATGAAAATCAGAAAATCCCCCGTTGCCCGCTCTGCCCCAGCCGACATCCCATGCCGCTTGCCGAGCGATTTCGTATGCGTAATGACTTCCACCTCGGGATATTTAATCCTGGCTTCTTCAATGGATTTCTCCGTCCCATCCGTGCTGCCATCATTGATCACAATGAACTGCATCCGGTCAACAGGATAGGCCGATTCCATCACCTGGGCGATCATACGCCCCACATGCTCACGCTCATTGAAAACAGGCGCAATAACAGTGATTTTAGGCAAATCTTTTAACGGTTTGTGCCGCCGGTAGAACGAGGCAAAAATGAATCGCGTGATTAGATAGCTCGCCACCAGGATGCTGTAGAGGAAAATAGGCACATCAAGCCAGAAGAGATAGAGGTTCTCATATTTCATGAGCAGCACAATGCTGATCACAAAAATGAAAAACATCACCGCACTCCAACGCAACCGCGCCCAGGTCGTTCGCGCTAATCGAATGCCCAGCGGTTCTTCAAACTCAATGCCATATTTATTACCCGAAGGATGCCGATAACGTACCGTGGCCTTGGATTTCCATTCCCCCTGAATGAATTGCTCCGGCATGACACCCTGCGGAATCGAAAACTCCAGCACGACCTCGGACACTCTATCAGGAATATCGAGACCCTCCAACATCACCCCCCCCTCTGAGATGTCTATCACAGTGGCGGTCATCACCTGCGGATCCCCCTGCGCGGGTGTATATTGCACAGTCACTGCAAACGACGCCAGATACCTCAAAAACTGACGCCGGTCACTGGCGTTAGCCCTGGACAAATTCCGCCTTCGCCGGTCAAATCTGGAGACCGGATAATTATTTGCTTTTCCTTCCGCCTCTTTATGTTCATCCATGATTGCACCCAACCGCTGAAACCCGTATCCATTCTTTATCGCCCAGCAAGTTATCTAGAACGTTTAAAGAATGCCAATTATTTTCCGGTTACGCAAGTAATAATACTAATTAGGTGTCATTATGAAAGTTAAACGCGAATTACCTTGCAGATCGCTCTCCATGAAAAGTATGTATGCGGCATGACAACAGGTCACCCATGGATTCGACTACGTCAGTTTCTCTTTATTCTTTCCTCTGCGGGACTCCTTGGAGGTTGCGTGGCCCATTCACCTCCCGCCCCGCCCCCTTCCCGGCCAAGCGCTACTCAACCCCTACGAATTCCACCGTTATTAAAAACCACGCCCGTACTACTCATTAAGCCTAGCTCTTCGATAGCCATTACGTCCGAACGCAGCTACGCTGAAAAAGTTTCCGACCGCTTACAGAGTTGGATTCAAAGTGTGGGCATCCCCGTTAATCCGGTATCCGATGACCAGTTCGCCACTGGTATATTCCCCGATGCACGCATCGCCATCCTGCCATATAACTCCACCCTAAGTGCGAGGGAGTTGCTTGCCTGCCGTCGGTTTGTGGAGGGCGGAGGGAAATTAATTGTGTTGTTTTCAGCAGACCCGAAGCTCGCCACCCTGATGGGATTCCGCCTGGGCACTCCCATGCGAGCGCCAGGGGCCGACTCGTGGAACGCATTCTGTTTTATTGAGAACGCTCTTCCCTCCGCCCCCCTGCGGATTGAGCAAACATCAGTCTCTCTCCTCCCCGCTTACCCCGCCGAACAGAATGCACGGGTGATCGCCTGGTGGGAAAGCACGTCCGGCCACCTTCCTCGCGAACCCGCCTGGCTTCAATCAGAACGGGGCTTCTGGATGTCGCATATCCTGCTGGAAAGCGATGTCCCTGCAAAAAAACGCCTTCTTATCAGCCTTCTCGGAGCCTGTGATCGCAACTTATTGAGGGCCGCCGCCTCCCATGCCGTCAATGAAGCCGGGAAACTGGGCAAATACCAAAGCGCCACCCACGCGATTGATTCCATCCGACTTCAGGCCCAGAACAATAATGCCAGCATGACCGCGCAACCCTTTCTGGCCAAAGCAGAGCGCCTCAGAGTTGAACTTCCTCTTGATTATCAGAATGGAAACTATGCGCAGGTTATTCAGTCAGCTTGCCTATTGGATGCCACCCTGACGGAAGCCTTTGCCTCAATTCAACGAGCAAAAAGAAACGAATTTCGAGGTGTGTGGAATCATTCCGGAACAGGCTTTGGTCCCGGCTTGTGGGACCCGACCTGCCAGACGCTTGCCCAGGCGGGCATGACGGCCGTTCTCCCCCACGTTCAACGTCCCTGGTGCGCTCACTACCCCAGCCGCCTGATACCCGCCTCGGATATCCTGACGCGTTACGGCGATCAGATGGCCGACTGTTGTGTCGCTGCCAAACGCCATGGTCTCGAAACACACGCCTGGGTAATTCTCTGGAATATGGAAGGCGCACCGGACAATGCCCTGGTGCCCTACCGGAAAGCCGGACGGCTTCAGGTGTCATCAGCTGGCACCCCCATTTCCTGGCTCTGTCCATCCCACCCCGCCAACCGGGCGCTTGAACGCGCCCTGATCAAAGAGTTAGCGGTGCGCTATCCGCAACTCGACGGTATCCACCTCGACTATACCCGGTTCAAATCGCAGGATTATTGCTACTGTAATGGCTGCCGATCCCGCTTCGTTCAAGCCACCGGCACCTCCATCAAACACTGGCCGGCGGATGTCCGCAGCGGCACTAGGCAAGCCGCATTCCGGCAATGGCGCAGGAATCTGCTGACCCAATTCGTGAAGGATATCCACCAGGATCTAAACCAGATCAATCCCAAAATGAAACTCTCGGCATCCGTCTACCCCATTTACCCTGGAGTTCGCGATTCCATTGCTCAAGACTGGGGCGAGTGGCTCAGACTGGGGTTACTGGACTTTGTGTGCCCCATGAGTTATACCGCCAATTCCAACAAATTCATCGAATGGTACCGCAAGCAAGTCTCGTATCCTGGCGTCGAAGGCAAGGTGTATGCAGGCATTGGGGTCACCTCCATGGAATGCCGCCTCACTGCCGTGGAGACCATCAGCCAAATCAATGCCTTGCGCCAGGAAGGGGCTACCGGCTTCACCCTCTTTGAAGCCAATCCCACCCTGAAAAACGATATCCTTCCTTATTTGCAAATGGGGACGACAAAGTAAGCTGATAGGTTGCTAAGTTGATGAGTTGTTGAGTGAAATCGCAAAAGACTTTTTATCTCCGCAACAACTCATCAACTTGACAACATAACAACTGGCCATCTCCTCCACTTGATTGCTTTGACCGCGTCGGACTTCTGCGCTATTTTTTCAGTTCGCATGAATGAACCCAGTCAAAACTATACAACTGAACTGCTTGTGGTCACAGTCTGTCACGGACTGCTGATCGGGGCACTCATTGCCGTTTCATTCATTCATGGCTGCGACGCTCCGGTCTCAGATATCAGCTCCCCCATGGAACTGATTATCGAGGCACCGCCCAGTGACTCCAGTCCGATCCCCACTGAGCTTGCCCCTCAACCTCCTCCCGAAAAAGCACCGGAGAAAACGCCAGACAAGCAAGTTGAAGAACCGAAGGAGGACACCCAGCCCGACCCGGATGAAGTCCCTGTACTGAAGCCAAAAGAAAAAGACAAACCCAAAAAGAAATCTGACCTCAAACCACCGGAACCGGCCAAGCAGGACAGTAAAACATCCAAAATCAAGATTAGTAACAAGATCGTCAAACGTCCCCTTCCCAGCGGCAAGGGAAAACTCACGGCCGAAGAAGTTCGCAAACTCCTCGATCGGGGCGCAAAAATAGGTAAAAAGTCCAGCCTTTCCGAAGCTGATATGCGGCGCCTGTTGAATAGCGACAGCAAGTTCGGGGAAGGCTCAGCGGTAACGCAGGAATTCATCGTCCTCGATATGGTGCGCCAGGCTATGTATCGCGCCTGGAATCAGCCCACGGATATCGGGATTGCCGGGCTGGTCACCCGCGTGGAATTGACCTTTAATCCGGACGGCACCATTGTCGGTAGCCGGATTCTCAGTAGTTCAGGGAACAAGACCATGGACGCCTCAGTTATGCGCGCCGTTGAATCTGTCCGCCGCGTGAGCAACCTGCCGGCCGGCTATCTTTCCTCCCACCGCCGTATCCCGGTTGCGTTTGAATTGACAGGAAACAATTGAAGGAGATAATGCGCCACTTATGAAAAGAATTATTATATTTTCGTTTCTTTCACTCTCGCTCATCTCTATCGCCCCCGCGCAGGAAGTCCGGGTGGTCAAAGCCTCAGGCTCCAAAACCAGTCTGGATGTATCTACCTTTGGGGCCGCTGGTGCCAATGGCTTCGTCTTCCGCCAGACCCTCACCTCGGACCTTGAGCGGTGCGGTTGGTTTTCACTAGTCCGTTCCGCCTCTTTTACTGTCACCGGATCATGTCATGACAATGCCGGTACCCTCACCGTCGACTGCCAGGTCTTGAATGTCCTGAAGTCCAGCGTGGTGCTCAGCAAAACCTACACCGATTCCTCCCCCAATGCCCGCCGACTTGCACACAAGGTGGCCGATGACATCATCATGTCCATTAAGGGCTTTCGAGGTATTTGTTCAGGTCGTATCGTCATGATCGGAACCGCTACCGGGAACAAGGAGCTTTACACCTGCGATGCCGACGGCGGCAATCTGCACCAACTCACTCACGACAAATCCATCAGTATGGCCCCACGGTGGTCGCCCGATGGCTCAAAAATTGTCTACACCTCATTTCTCAAAGGCTTTGCCGATATCTACATGATTGATTCGGCATCAGGCAAACGCTCTGTGATCTCACGCAGTCCAGGAATCAATATGGCCGGCGCCATCTCGCCCGGTGGCGGAGAAATGCTGATGGTGCTGTCCAAGGATGGCAATCCCGAGGTTTATTCAAAATCGTTCGGGAGCGGCCAACTGATCCGCCTGACCCGTACGCCACGAGCGGGTGAAGCCAGCCCGACCTGGTCGCCTGACAGCTCTCAAATTGCCTATGTCTCGGATATGGCTGGTGCCGGCTCACCCCAACTTTACGTTATGGATCGTAGCGGGACCAGCCGGCGCTTGACGTCACGCGGCAAGGAAAACGTCGATCCCGATTGGGGCGCCAACAACCTGATTGCTTTCAGCAGCCGTCGGAGCGGTCTCTATTCCGTATACATCATCAATCCCGCAACCATGGAAGAACGGCAGGTCAGTCCCTCTGATGGTAATTACGAAGATCCCTCCTGGGCTTCCGACGGCCGACACCTCGTTTGCGCCAAACGGGAAGGTGGCGGAACAAGGATATATCTCCTTGACACCATGGGAGATACCCCCGTATGTTTGACGCCATATGGTGGAAGTTGGTCCGCGCCTTCGTGGTGTGCGAAATAATCCATTTGATTGATTTAACTGAACGCAAAAAGGAATAGATAGTAATGAATACACGTTTCGCAGTTTCGATGATTCTCGTGAGCGCCATGGCCGTTTCAATGACCGGTTGCAAAGGATTGTTTGGCAAGAAAAAGGGAGCCAATGACGGCGTCTCTGACGTTACCCTCACCGATCCAAGCCTTTTGGATGGACAAAATGGTAACCGTATCGGAAGCGGCTCCGGCCAGATTATCGACGCCCAGCTCTCTGCGGTTCAATTTGCTTTTGACAGCGCACTGGTGGACGAAACCGAGCGCGCCAAGGCGGAAGCCGCTGCCAGTTATTTGAAGGCCAACGCGGGCACATTTGTGACTTTGGAAGGTAATTGCGATGAACAGGGCAGCGCTGAATACAACATGTCGCTCGGCGAACGCCGTGCTCAAGCCGTACGCACTTACCTGATGAATCTGGGCATCGACAGCACCCGCATCCAGACCAAAAGTTTCGGCAAGGAAAAACCGAAAGATCCCGGTCACGACGAAAAAGCCTGGTCGGTCAACCGCCGCGTTGAGTTCGTTGTGATGAAATAAGCACACGCTCATACGTTACAAAAAGCCCCGGCCCAAAACCGGGGCTTTTTTATTGGCTGAAATCATGGTAGTTGTATTTGATTATGAATTTCAGCCAGCCCATCTTAGCCTTCTTCGGGGACATCGGCGCGGGGGAGGTGCTCGTTATTCTTGCCGCTATCCTGATTCTATTCGGCGGCAAGGGGCTCCCACCCATTGCACGCAAACTGGGTAAAATCATGCAGGATCTGCAAAAGGGTGCTCAAGAATTTAAAAAACAACTTTTGAGCGCTGATCACGAACCTCCACAAAAGCCACCTGATTCCGATAAAGGTAATTAGTCCATGGAAGAGTCATCCAAGCCCTTCCTCCACCACCTTGAAGATTTGCGTCGGGCGCTAATCTGGAGTGCCGTGTCCGTATTTCTCGGGATGGGGGCAGCCTGTGCGTTTGCCCCACAGTTCTTCAAAATCCTCAAGCGACCGTTAATCGGCGTAGTGCCAGACCCCGACACTTTTCTCCAACCGCTCGACGTCACCGGGGGACTCTCTGTCGCCATGCAAACCATCATCTGGGGCGGCCTGCTGTTCAGTGCGCCAGCGATTCTTTTTTCTATCTGCTGGTTTGTCTTTCCAGGACTCACCTCGCGGGAACGACGGGCACTATTGGGCGGGCTCCTCTTCGCTACGTTCCTCTTCATCGGGGGGGTTACCCTGTGTTATTTCTTTGCCCTTGGCCCGGCACTGGCCATGATGCTGTGGGTCAATGAATGGCTGGGTATTCACGCACAATATTTCTCCGTCACGAGTTACATCGGGTTCGTGCTTAAACTCATGCTGAGTTTCGGCATCACATTTGAATTACCCGTGATCCTCCTGGTTCTGGGCCAATTAGGGGTGCTCAATTCCCGGCAACTGCGAGATAAGCGCCGTTACGCCATTATCATCATTCTGATTGTTGCCGCCATCATCACCCCCTCGCAGGATCCCTTCAGTCAATTGATTCTTGCCAGCCCGCTCATTGCCCTTTACGAACTCTGCATCTGGCTGATCTGGTTCCGTGAAGAAAGAGCTTGAGCAGAAGCGGGCTAAGGCCTAGCATGCTTCAAACGGGTTGAAAATTTTAGATTAACGGTGCGCTATGACAACAGTCCGAACAATCAAACTGAAAAGAAGCTCACAAGCCTACGGGGATTCCGCCGGTTCGAATAATCTTTCATCACCGATGGCACCAGAGAGCGAACAGCCTCAGGAAGTTGCCACCCCTACAGCCCCTGCCCCCGCAAGTGATCCAGCTCCCGAACATGAAGAAGCAGCACCCAAAACGGCTCAGGGAAAGTCCACGGTCGTGTTCATGCTGATCGCCCTCTTCGCAGTCATAGGACTCCTGGTCATTCTGGGTCTGCAAAACTCCGAAATATCTTTCTACCAGGCGGTCCCTTCGGTCTGGTAATCCGGACATAACGGGCCGCCCTATCCACACGGCTCACGCGAGGTTCGCCATCCAAAGTTCCATCGACTTGCTAGATCTATCTTTATGAATGGCGAACCTTGGCGAGCCATGATTTGGCGCCACATCTTTGGGCTTGAGCCTGGCTTCATGTAATTTCATAATGATACCTTTTAGGGGATTTCCAATGAAACAACATTTTGTAATCATCATGATCGTTCTGGCCCTGGGCTTGATGACGGGCTGCCGGAGCCTGCCCGCACGCCCGCCTCAGTTGACTCCCGCCAGGGATACCAATTCCGTGCTGACCATCGACAACTCCGAAGATGAGGCCTACCGTCAAATCCGAATCCTCACCAAGACCATGTTGCTCGTCCGGCAAAATTACGTTGATGAGTCAAAAGTGAGCTATTCCAACCTCGTTTCCTGCGCCCTGAAAGGAATGCTTCAATCACTCGATCCTTTCAGCCAGTACATGGATCCGGTTGCCTATAAGGAACTGCAGGAGGAAACCCAGGGGAAATTCGGAGGAATAGGCATTCAAATCAGCATCAAGGATAATACCTTGACGGTGATCAGCCCCATCGACGATACCCCTGCCTCCCGGGCCGGCATTCTCTCCGGGGATAAAATTGTTGAAATCAACAGCAACAAAACCGACGCCCTGGATATGCGCGACGCCATCGCCCGTCTGCGAGGCACCCCGGGTACCCCGGTTTCCATCAGAATCCTGCGCGGCGGGGAGTTCAAGGATTACACCCTGACCCGCGAAGAAATCAAAATCGCCAGCGTTAAGGGAGCCCGGATGCTGGATGAGAACATCGGCTACATTCGTATTACTGAATTCAGTAATCCCACCGCACCTGCCCTCCGGAAAGCGGTGGAGGAGCTCCTGGCTAAAAACATGAAGGCGCTGGTACTCGATCAGCGGAATAATCCTGGCGGATTGCTTTCCTCTTCGATCGAGGTCAGCGAAATGTTCCTCCCCAAAGGCGCGGTCATCGTCTCCACGCGGGGTCGGGGCGCCTCGTCGCAACAAGCGCCCGCCAAAGCTGGTGGCCCGGTGCATTTCACCCGCTTTCCCATGGTCATTCTGGTCAACAGCGGTTCAGCCAGTGCTGCTGAAATTGTTTCGGGTGCCTTGCACGACAATAAACGCGCCGTACTTGTGGGCGAAACCACCTTTGGCAAAGGTTCGGTTCAAAATATTGTTCAGATTGAAGATGGCGCAGCAGCACGCATTACCACGGCTCATTATTATACCCCCAGCGGACGCTGCATTCATGAAAAAGGCATTGAACCGGATATCTCTGTTCCCGTGCCCCCCGAAGAGTGGCAGCTGGTACAGTTGAAACGACTGACACTGGAGACCCCTAACCTGATGGATCCGAAAAATAAGCCAGCTGATCTCGACAAAACAACAGATCGGCAATTGGATCGTGCCGTTGATCTGCTCAAGGGCCTCTTGATATTCAAGGATCTGAAAAGTGAAATCTAATATGAACATCCTCGGCATCGAGACCTCTTGCGACGAAACATCAGCCGCGGTCGTTCGCGACGGACATACCGTCCTTTCAAATATCGTTTTTACCCAGATCGCCCATCACCGTCCCTATGGCGGAGTGGTGCCGGAAATCGCTTCCCGCATGCATGTCGAACATTTGCCGGAAGTGATCAACGAGGCCCTCCAGTCCTCGGGCCTTTCCTGGGCCGACATCGATGGCATCGCCGTCACCAATGGCCCCGGATTGGCCAGTTCCCTGCTCGTCGGGCTCGCCGGCGCCAAAGGACTTGCCCTCCGGCTCAATAAGCCCTTGCTCAGTATCAACCACTTGGAAGCCCACATTTACTCCATCTTTCTTGATAATCCGGAACTGACACCGGACTCGCTCTGTCCGTTTCTCGCTCTGATTGTTTCCGGGGGACATACCTGCTTCATTCAGGTTAACCGCATCGGCGAATACCGCCAATTGGGACGCACCGTAGATGACGCCGCAGGTGAAGCCTTCGACAAAGGCGCGAACCTTCTGGGGTTGGGCTATCCCGGCGGTCCCGCCATCGATAAAACCGCGCGGAATGGAAGCAAGGAGTTTGTCACCTTTCCCCGCGGCTTTGTCAGCAAGATCCCTTCTCGTATGCCGAACCTCCTCCCAAAATATTGCGTCAGCTTCAGCGGCCTGAAAACGTCCCTGCTCTACCACATTAAGAACCATCCCCTGGGGAGCGGACCTGATGCAGACGTCAACAATCTGGCCGCCAGTTATCAGGAAGCCATTGTGGACACCCTGGTCAAACGCGCCACCTATGCGGCAGACACCGCCAAGGTTATGGCCGTCGTCGGCGGCGTTTCCCTCAATTCAAGACTACGCGAAAAGTTTGCGGCCATGGCCGAGAAAAAGCGACTGCGCCTGATCCTGGCGAAACCCCGTTATTGTACGGATAACGCCGCCATGGTGGCAGGACTTGCTTTTCATAAAATGGCAACCCGCCTGCCGCTTGACCAGGCCATGGCCCTCGACGTTGATCCGAACCTGGGAATCGGCACAAATTGAGTATGAAATATCGATTTATCCCCAATTCATGGAAAATCACCCCCTTGCTTTTCTTCTGCCTGACAGGGATCTGTGCCGCAGGTTGGTTTGACTGGGAGGCCCAAAAAATTATTGTGGTGCAAGGAACTTCCTCCCTATCGGACTCCACAGAAAAAACTCAAGCCATCCGACTTGCGAAACAAATCGACACTTGGCTAGCAGATGTCGGCGCACCTCATAAACTGTTAACCGATAACGACATTTCTCCTTGGCGTCTTTGGAGAACACGTGTCGTTATACTCCCCTACAACCTGCATCCCACACCCCTTGAACTCAAGACCTTTCAAGGCGTAATCCGCTCAGGCGGCATTCTGATCGTCTGTTACGGCATGGACGAAGGCCTCGCCGCATTGATGGAGGTGAAGCTGGAGGGGTACCGTCCGGCTAAGTCTATAAATCAATGGGCATCCTTTGAATTCGACCGTACGACAATGCCTGGTCTTCCTGCAAAAGTATTTCAATCGTCACAGCATCTTGTCCCGGCTCTCCCCAACTCCGGAACGGCACATGTGATCGCCTACTGGCAGGACGCCAAGGGAACCCGTACCCCTGAAACCGCTTGGATCAGAAGCAAGGCCGGTTTCTGGATGAGCCATATTCTTCAACCGGGTGACGACGAGAACAAACGCCAGATGTTGCTGGCAATGCTGGCTACCGTCATCCCTGACATCTGGGGGCAGGCGGCAGAACACCGCCTCTCCCCACGCCGCCCTTTTGGTGAATATGACAGCCTGAAAACGGCCTGCCGTGTACTCGCACAAAGCCAACCGTCCAGCTCAATCATCTCAACAGACTGGAAAAGCTACACTACGGCACAGGCCTGGCTGGCAGATCTCACAAGACGCTATGCTCAACGGAGTCTTACCAACGCCTTTTCTCTACGGGGGGTCTGGCTTGATGAAGGGGCCTGCCCGACCGCTGACTCCTGGCCTGCCATCGAAGCAAACCTTCTGCGACTGAATCTCAATACCGTCTTTTTCCATGTTGGCAATCCGCTCACCCTGCGGCGTTCCGCGCAGCAACTGCCCGTACCCGTCATCGCTGCAAGACTACGGAATAAATCGACACGACCTGCGCTTCACGCCTGGTTCAGCTGCATGAATCTCGAAGGGGCCACAGCGGAACAACTTAAACCCCTGCGGGAACAAGATCGCCTGCAAGTTTCTGATAGTGGGGAAACGTTAAACTGGCTCTGCCCGTCACACCCGGAAAACCAGGCCTTGCTGGCCAAGACAGCCACCACCCTGGCCGAGGATAAACTATTCTCAGGCATTCATTTGGACTATATCCGGTATCTAAACAGCCACTCCTGTTATTGTCCGGGTTGCCGCCAGCGCTTTGAACAGGCGCTAGGCCACCCGGTTCTCCGTTGGCCTGAAGCCACTCAATCCGGCACGTTTGCCCAGGCCTATCAGACCTGGAGGGCCGACCAGATTTCAGCCTGTGTTAACGCCATGAGTAAGGCCATCCATGCGGTCGATCCTGACATACAAGTCTCGGCCGCCGTATACGGGGCAACTCCCGCCTGTTTTGCTTCCGTGGGGCAAGACTGGCCTGACTGGCTCCGGAGGGATTCCATTAATTTCGTCTGCCCGATGAATTACACCTCAAATCTACAAGCTTTTCAGGCACTTCTAGATGCCCAAAAGGCCCTCCCTCAAGCACACCGCATCTATCCAGGCATCGGACTCTCCTCCTCCCAGTCCCAACTTTCACCCGATCAGACGACCGCTCAACTCATTCGGATCCAAAATGCCGGCTTTTCCGGTTTTGTGTTGTTTGAGTACAATCGTTCAATGACAGCAGGATTCAATGAGTAGAGCCACCACATCATTTATTCTTTTATGTGTCCTCTTTTTTGCCGGAGTTGCCCAAGGCGCTAACAAACAAGGCGGGCTGGTACTTCAGTTTGACGATGGCTGGTCGAGTTGGGCCACCGTCATCGCCCCGGAGATGAAAAAAGCCGGAGGGGTCGCGACCTGCTTTGTTAATAATCAAAACTTGCGCAGCGGACGCATCACCACTGAAGACCTCCTCTCCCTTCAAAACACCTACGATTGGGAGATTGGCACCCACACCTGGCATCACCTGAACGCCCCAGCCTATGTTCGAAAGAATGGACTGGATCGCTGGATGAACGAGGAACTCACCAAATCGATCAGTGAACTCCGGGCGCTGGGGCTGAATATCCAATCCCTGGTATTTCCCTTCAATGCGTTCGATAAAAAATTGGCAGAAGCCGTATCCCCGCTGATTGAAACCTATCGCCGCTCCGAACGGCTCTCGCTGGCCAGTGGCTTAAGCGCCAATCAATCCATCCCTGGCACGGCCATCGACATGGCCCATTATGTGCCGCCAGATTTGCTCAAACAATGGATCGATATGGCCGCCGAACGGAATCTGATCCTTTTTCTCTACGGGCACCGTATTCTGCCAGACAGTAGTTTTGTCACCGGCACCGTAGTTTCCGTCACCAGCACCACACTTACCGCTGTCGCGGAGGTCACGCTCCCCAAAGGCACCGATTTGGTGCTGGCCCCCGACATCAGTCGCCGAGCCAGTGTTGACTACTTCAACATCTGCAAAGTAACGGGTAAAATCATTGAGGTGGACCGGGCGGATTTAACAACCAACACGCGACCAGGCGCCCAATTCCTGATAGGTGAAGCCTACAGCACCCGCCTTTCGGATTTTCAAATCCTGATGGAATATGCTGCCTCCAAAGTGAATTTTTACACAATTCATGACATCGCCACCGGAAAACATCTCAAGGGGCCCCCTAACAGCCCATAACTATTTTATTGACGTTACCCCCCGTAATATCATAGAACACCAACACTTTTCTGAATCTTAACCGATTCCCTTTGTTGCGGCACAACCTACTCCACATCTTCCCTCTCTATGATCAAGATTGCATTAACCGGCGGAATCGCGTGTGGGAAAAGTTTGACCGGAGAGATGATGCAGGCACAGGGGATACCCGTGTGTGATACGGACGAAATAGGCCATGCAGTGCTGGAGCAGGATACAGCCATCGGAGCGGCTTTGATTAAGGAATTCGGAACTGAAATTGTTGGATCGGATGGTCATATTGACCGGCAAAAACTTGGACGAAAAGTTTTTACTGACCCTGTAAAACGGGCCCAAATTAATAATTTGACGCATCCTGTGATCCTGAAGCGACTGGATGAATGGATGGCCACCCAGGCGGCAGCTTCAGATCGTGCGGTCGCCATCATTCCATTGCTATACGAAATCGATGCGCAGGCGGCGTGGGATGTTGTTATTTGTGTAGGGGCACCGGAGGCAGACCAACTCCGGAGACTTACAGAACGGGGGCTTTCATTGGAGGACGCCCGGGCCAGAATCGGGGCACAAATGAGTCAGGCCGAGAAACTCGAGCGCGCCGATTATGTTATTTATAATTGCGGAAGTAAGTCATTGTTGGAAAAGCAGGTAAATCAGGTATTGCGGGGAATCCGCGGAGAGTAATTATGGACGATAGACAACCGAATTTAGGCAGACCAGACTCAGGTAGACCAGATCCAGGAAGACCGGATCGTCGCCGGGGAGGCGGCGGACATCGCAGTCGTGGTGGACGGCCCCAACATAGACGGCCCCCGAATCCGGACATGATGATTGATCGGCCGCCACAACACCTGCCCCCTCCGCAGAACAATGGCCCAATGGCCCCTCAAGAGCAAGCGTCCCTGCCCCTCACAACGGGTGAATATCAGCCAACCATAGCCCCCCAGCCATCGATGGATGGACATTCCATGCCGGATACGGGCGCCGGGCATCCCCCATCGGCTCCCCGCCAACAAGGAACTCCTCAATCCCTGAATCTTTCAGATCTTCAATTGCGGCCAGTCCCCGAGCTGCACCTCATGGCAGAAACTTACGGGCTCATTGATTTGGGCGCCCTGAGAAAGCATGAATTGATCTTTGAGATCATGAAGGCCAACGGCCGCCTGAATGGGACCCTGCACGGGAAAGGCGTACTGGAAATCCTGCCCGATGGCTTCGGATTCCTCCGCTCACCGTATTACAATTACCTGCCCTGCCCCGAAGATATCTATGTTTCTCCCTCCCAAATCCGCCGCTTCGCCCTGCGAACCGGCGATCTGGTAGCAGGCGAAATCCGGGCGCCAAAAGACAAAGAACGTTTTTTTGCCCTGGTCAAGGTGGACACGATCAATCTCGGTGAACCCGAAAAGTCAAAGGGCAAGGTTCCTTTCGAGAATCTGACCCCGCTTTTCCCGGATCGCCGGTTCATTCTGGAACGGGAACCCAGCGAAGTCTCCATGCGCGTCATGGATCTCTTTACCCCCATCGGCATGGGTCAGCGCGGCCTGATCGTCGCACCGCCCCGAACCGGTAAAACGGTGCTTCTCCAGAAAATTGCCAACAGTATCTCGACCAATCATCCCGAGGCTTACCTGATCATCCTGCTCATCGACGAGCGCCCCGAGGAGGTCACGGACATGGAGCGTACCACCAAGGCGCACGTGCTCAGTTCGACCTTCGATGAGCCGCCAGAGCGGCATGTCCAAGTCGCCGAAATGGTGATCGAGATGGCCAAGCGTATGGTGGAATGCGGCAAGGATGTCTGCATCCTGCTCGATAGTATCACGCGTTTAGCGCGTGCCTACAATACGCTACAGCCCCATAGCGGGAAAATCCTCTCGGGTGGTGTGGATGCCAACGCCCTGCACAAACCCAAGCGTTTCTTCGGGGCCGCCCGCAATATTGAGCACGGCGGAAGCCTGACCATTATCGCCACAGCCCTGGTGGATACCGGAAGCCGCATGGACGAGGTGATCTTTGAAGAGTTCAAGGGTACCGGCAACATGGAACTCTGCCTGGATCGAACCCTGGTAGACAAGCGCATCTTCCCGGCTATCAATGTGGAAAAATCGGGTACCCGCAAAGAGGAACTCTTGCTCCATCCCGATGAGCTGAGTAAGATCTGGATTTTGCGTCGTGCTGTCAACGGCCTCCAACCGGTGGAGTCGATGGAATTGATTGTAAATAAATTGAAGAAAACAAAGAGTAATGCCGAATTTCTGATGGCAATGAAAGAATAAGGGAGAATAGAGAATACTTATGAAAGTAATAGTTGAACAAATCGGGCCCTGCCGTAAATCTTTGCGCATTGAAGTCCCGACAGAACAAGTGACAACCGAATATCAGCAAGTCATCAAGTCCATTGCCGCACGAGCCAGGATCCCCGGCTTCCGGCAGGGAAAAGCCCCGGCGGCAATTGTCGAGAAGCAGTTTTCAAAGGACGCCCTTGAAGAAACCCGCGAACGACTGGTTCCCATGGCCTACCAGACAGCACTCAAGCAGGAAAATCTCAACCCTGTCGCCGTAGTGGATGTCAGTGATGTTCAGATTGCCAAACAGCTTCCCCTGACATTTAAGGTCACCGTGGATCTGGTTCCTGATTTCGCCCTCCCCCCCTATAAGGGCATTGCGGTCTCAAGCCTTAAAGTTGAAGTCAAGGAAGAGGACATTGAGCAGGTGCTTACCAGCATCCGCGACCGTAGCGCCCACTTTGAAGTGGTCACTGGCCGGGCGGCTCAGAAGGAAGATGTCGTGGAAATTGACTACAGCGGCACCTGCGACGGAGGAAAGCCTATGAGCGAAGTCGCCCCGGATCGCACCGAATTGGCTCAGGGCAAGGATTTCTGGGTATTGCTTTCGGAAAAAATGCCTGAGTTCTTACCCGGTATTAAAGCCCTGATCGAAGGCATTGAAGTCGGTCAGACTCGCGAGGTCACCATCAACTTCCCTGCCGATTATCGCGCCAAGTCCGTGGCCGGCAAGTCTGCACTCTATACCATCACCGCCAAGGGCATCCGGGAACGGAAATCCCCTGAGCTGACTGATGACTTCGCCAAGACGGTCGGGGCTGATTCTGTCGCCGACTTACGGGTAAAGATTCAAGAGAACCTGCTGGCTACCGCCAAACTGACTGAGGCCAACCGCCAAAAGGACGAAATCGTCAAGTGGGTCATGGAACATACTCCACTCACCGACTTGCCCCAATCGCTGGTTGAGGAAGAGGCCCGCCATATTATCCAGGACGTGGTTCAGGAAAACATGCGCCGCGGCGTTAGCAAAGATGACATTGAGTTGCATCGCGAAGATATCTTCAATCGGGCCGCACAATCGTCCTCAGAACGCGTTAAAGTGAACTACATTCTCACCCGCATCGCGGATGATGAGAAAATCACCGTTTCTGAAGCCGATATGGAAAAACGCTTTAACGAAATGGTTACCCAATACGGACAAAGCCCTGAAAAGCTGAAGGCCGACATGGAAAAACGTGGCGCCATGGAAACGCTCCGCCGGAACCTGCGCCTTGAAAAGGCCGTAGATCTCCTGCATGCGGCAGCCACCATCACCCCGGAAGGCTAAAACTCAACATGCAAACAACTCATCAAATGCTGGTGCCGATGGTCGTCGAACAGACGGGTCGCGGCGAACGGGCTTACGACATCTATTCACGCCTGCTGAAAGATCGCATCATTTTTATTGGAAGTGGCATCGACGATGATTCAGCCAGTCTGATCATCGCCCAAATGCTTTTCCTGCAAAGTGAAGATGCCGAAAAGGATATCAGTCTTTACATCAATTCGCCGGGTGGATCAGTCACTGCAGGAATGGCCATCTACGACACGATGCAGTTCCTGAAGTGTGATGTCGCCACCTATTGCATGGGCCAGGCGGCCAGCATGGGCGCGATTCTGCTGACCGCAGGCGCCAAGGGTAAACGCTTTGCCCTGCCCAATGCCCGCATCATGATCCATCAACCCTGGGGCGGTGCCCAGGGCCAGGCCACCGATATCAGTATTCAGGCAAAGGAAATCCTCCGCCTGAGGGATCGCCTGAATGATATTCTGGCCTTCCATACCGGCAAGTCGCTGGACATTATTGTCAAGGACTCTGACCGGGATTTCTTCATGTCGGCAGAGGAGGCCTGCACTTACGGACTGGTTGACTCGGTTCTGGTCAAAAACGTTAAATCGAGTACAAAGAAAAGCTGAAGTCTGTATGGCTAAATCCAAAAACATTGAACCCGGATGTTCATTCTGCGGTCGCAGCACGCGGGACGTGGGCAATCTGCTTGCCGGCCCCAACGATGTCTTCATCTGCCAGAGTTGCTCAAAACTCAGCCAGGAGATGTTTGACAAAAGCGGCAAGGATGGCAAGCCCGAAGCCGCCACGGCCGCCGCTCCCGCCCCCAAGAAAGAGAAGCTGCTACCACCTTTAAAAATCCCGAAGCCGCACGAGATCTATGATTATCTCAATCAGTATGTCATTGGCCAGGATCACACAAAAAAGGTGTTGTCAGTAGCGGTTCATAATCACTACAAACGCCATCAACAGACCTCTCATGTTGAGGCACAGAAAATCTACAAGGATGTTGAGATTGAAAAAAGCAACATCCTGATGATTGGGCCTACGGGAACTGGAAAAACGTTGCTCGCCCGAACCCTGGCAAAATGTCTCGACGTCCCCTTCAGCATTTCCGACGCCACCACCTTGACCGAGGCGGGTTATGTCGGCGAAGATGTTGAAAATGTCCTTCTGCGCCTGATCCAAGCCGCAGATGGCGACATTGCCCGGGCTGAGCGTGGCATCATCTATATTGACGAAATCGACAAGATCGCCCGTAAAACTGAAAATGTTTCCATTACCCGGGACGTTTCCGGCGAAGGCGTCCAGCAAGCTCTTCTGAAAATTGTCGAAGGCACAATGGCCAGTGTTCCTCCAGGTGGCGGACGAAAACACCCCCAGCAGGAATACCTCAAAATCAATACCGAGCACATCCTCTTCATCTGCGGCGGCGCCTTTGTAGGAATGGATGATATCCTCCGACGTCGTCAGCATAAGCAAACACTTGGCTTCGGGGAACCCGAAAAGAAAAGTGCAGCGGAACAGATCAGCATCCGGATTGAACCGGAAGATCTGATGCGATACGGCTTGATTCCTGAATTTATTGGCCGTCTCCCCATCGTCACCATGCTGAACGCTCTGACGGAGGAGGATCTGGTGCGGGTGTTGGTGGAGCCCAAGAACTCAATGATTCGCCAATATCAGAAGCTGATGGCGATGGAAGACGTCAAGTTGACCTTTGCCGAAGCAGGTCTCAAAGAACTCGCCCGCATCGCTGCCAAAAAAGGAACGGGCGCACGTGGACTCAGGGCAATCCTGGAGCATCTGATGCTGGAGGTCATGTTCGAGGTTCCTAAACGCGGCAACGTCCGTGAGTTCAACGTTACCAAGAATATGGTCGTTTCCCAGCGCGTCTCATTGGATGCAGTAGCGGAATCAGTGGCATAGAGAGAAATAAGAAAACCTGAAATCAGAAGACAGGATCCGATAATCCCGTCTTCTGATTCTTTTTTGTTTTGAGACCGATAATCCCGGCTTTGCCGTATGGCCTCGGACGTACGTAGAGGGCGACTAGGCACATGCCTGCTCCACATCGTGGCCCAGAGGGTGCCCAGGCGTGTGGAGTGTATTAGTCAAAAAAAGGAATGCGTAATCGAAAAACTTTTGCGACATTCTTCGGTTTGTGTCCATCAGGGCCAAAGCATGCTTATAATAGCGATTTCAATGCACGATAATCTGTCTTCCCCGTCCCTAGCACCGGAATCTCGTCGACTTTGCGAATCGTTCGAATGTTATGAATAGGAGAAAGGCCAGCCTCCTTGATCCGATTATTGACGTCTTCCCGGTCTAGATCGCGAATGGTAAAGAGCACCAATTCTGGATTCAGTTCAACCGGCGAGGCTTCCACTGCCAGAATGGGTTTCTCGTCCGCCGGGGTTCCATAGTGACGCACCAGTACCTCTTCAATCGCAGGCAGGGAAACCATTTCACCGCCCAACTTGACGAACCGTTTTAATCGGCCAGAGAAGATCAGCGTTCCGTCCTCCTGCTGCCTTACCAAATCACCCGTGCGGTACCATTGTTTCCCATCAAACTCCACGAAAGGGCTAGGGCCTTCATAATTAAGGTAACCACCAAAAATACTGGCCCCCCGCACCAGCAACAAGCCAGTCGTCCCGCCCTGAGCGAATCGCCCGGTTTCCATATCCTGTATCGCGTAATCCACTGATGGCAGAACTCGGCCTATAGTCCCCGGCTTCGGATCATTCTCGTCATTGGCCGCGACCACCGGCGAGCACTCGGTGATCCCATAACCTTCAATCAGTTTCATGTGAGGCCATCGGCGTTTGACCAGATCATAGGTCTGCTCCGGACATTTCTCAGCACCGGAGATCACGGCGCGCAATGAGCGGAGAACATCCCCCCCCTCACCTCGATCCTCTCCCTTCAGGGGAGAGGAAGCCACCGCCCTCAGAATTCCATTTAGGAAAGTGGGGGTTCCGACCAGCAACGTGATCCGATAGGCCTCAATGAGCCGGACCAGAATCGCTCCTTCGGTGGGATTGGGATGATAGGCCACCGGGATTCCGCTACAAAGCGGGAGGAGCATCGTGCAGGACAATCCAAATGAATGAAATGGCGGAAGAATGCCAATCAGACGGTCGTCCGAACTGAACTGGAAGATCTGACAGAGATCCCGCATGTTGGCCAACAGGTTCGCGTGAGTGAGAGGAACCGCCTTGGGCGTGCTCTCGGATCCGCTAGTAAATAACACCACAGCCGTATCCTGAACCTGAATCGCCGCAAGTTTCGAGCGCCAGCCAAACCTAGCAACCAACCACGCCCGCAGTTTGTCGCCGTTCCCGATCTTTGTCCCCAATTGCTCCAACATTATGAATCGGGATTTCAATTCACCCAGGCTACCGGATTGAGACTCGATTTTCCGAACCAGCCGCCCGGAGGTCAGTACCGCGGTAACGCCCAATAGGTCCAGCGAATGCGTCATATTCCGCACCCCCACCGTCCAATTGACCATCACCGGAACTTTCCCTGAAAAAAGGGTGGCGAGATAAAGCACTCCCGCTCCTGCAGAGGCGGGCAACATAATCCCGACATATTTGCCGGGGATCCGCTCGATCTGGGGTTTCAATGCCAGAATCCCCGTAATGATGTCGCGATAGGTTTTAACGCCACTAATCTGATCCGCCAACACCACCCGATCCGGGCCTAGTGCCGCTTGCGCAAGAAAGACGGAGGCCAGGGTCGTCCCCTCCGGCAAACTCACACCTCTACGTCCCGGCCTCGGGGTGATGGGACTCCCACCCACAGGAAACCAGACTTTGGGCACCGGCTTGAGCTCCACTTTACCATGGGCCGCAACATGACCCCGGGCCGCAAGAAAAAGATCGCCCACCGTCTGAATGGCTGCTGAATCACCCACCGCGAAACCAAACTCCGACTCCACCCATAATCCCAGATCGACAATGGAAAGGCTGTCGAGATTCAAATCCCTCGATAGCGAATCCCCAACCTGGATGGATGCACGCCCAGTCAATTTCTGAAGATGCCCGATCACCAGATCACGGGTGGCCGCAGGGACGTCATCAATATCCGCCTGACTTACCTGACTTGCGGGCTCCGGCATTTCATGGGCGGCGTCCTTTTCCCAGCGGGTATAGGGCACATACCAGGCGGACGGGGGATCCTGATTGTAAACCCCTTCCAGATAGCGGTTGATTACGGCTCGCCCGTCAGTACGAGGAAAGTCAGCCGGTTCTGAAACCTCGATATCCACAGTACGGCGCGGCGAGAAAAAGACTCCATTGGCAAGGAGTGAGCGTAAGGCTTTCTTCATAACTTTCCCCACCGCTGGTGCCATGCCGTAGGCGCGGCTAAACGAACTGCCCCACAGTCCCCGCGTCCGAACCAGGATCACACGAACCTCTGGAAGTCGCTGGAGAATAGTCTCCACAGCACTGGCTCCCGCCAAATCTTCGCTCCGTTGGTGGGCAATGTGACCTGCCGGATAAAGCAGAAGATTGCTCCCGCTCTTCAGTGCTTCAATACATTTCTCAACGCCTTCCGCCACCGCTTTACGACTGGCGTCCCCATACACAGCGGGATCAGGGATCGTAACAACGTTTATCTGCCCGGCAAACCAACGAACTCCAGGCCGGTTCACCTGATCCTGATCCGCCAGAGGCCGCGGCCGGAACTGCGGATAGAGCTGCGTCATGAGAATGACTGGATCAATCAACGCAGGATGATTTGGCAGAAATAGAATACCGGCTTGCCCCCGTGCGGCAACCTCATCAAGCCCCTTCACACGGACACGATAACGAAGCTTGAGGAGCCCTCGAACTAAAGCCAATATGAGTCTGTTGATCATCGATAGTCTTCTCTCTTGTCTTTGGCGGCTAGCCGACAAGCGGCAGCCCTACGCGATCCATCCTGAGAATAACAGGAGAGCCCCAGCGCCGCGTCAGACCGAGCCCACGACAAATGGCCTCCAACCCCGCTGAAAAGCGAGGGCATTTCAGCATCCGGTGCAGTACCATCGGCAGGAAGAATTGCGGGATCCGCCGATCCAGAACAAACCCCTGTTTCGCAAATTCCTCCATAACCTCGGCGTGGCGAAACATCCGCCACTCACGGGTATTGCCTTCAAGCTTCTTCTTGGCCCCGAACAAAGCCGGGGCAATGGCATTCAACCCCTCGCTGGTGGGATAATCTACAATCACAGAGCTACGCGCCACCCGGCAAAGTTCACGGATTAGAACTGGCCAAGCCGCACAATGAGGAAGAAGCCGAAACGACATCACCACGTCAAAGGATCGATCAGGAAAAGGCAGTTCCACCACATTTCCAACCATAAACCCGCACTGCCCCTTTTCCACCAGATCGACTATCCGGTTGCGGCAGGACTCTTCACTCCCCACCACCGTTACCACGTAACCCCGCCGGCATAGCGGCCGTACTAACTGTCCATGTCCACCGCCTACATCAAGAACAGTAACAGCATCTGGAGCCGGAAGCAGGGCTACTGTGATCGCCTCCTGCACCCCTAACATCCACTCCCCCGCTGGCCCGGCAAAGCGCGCCGCATACCCGTCTGAAGAAGTCTCAATGTCCGCCGTCTCGGTTTGCGTTGTCATATTTGGTGAATGTAGCATAACTGCCAAAATTGCCAATTCGATCCAATGAATCATTGACCCCACCCTCACTCCTGACTATACCAATGGTATCAACACGGGAGGGTATACCATGCAAGAAGCCATGTTTTTCACGCGTGAGGATGACACCCATGTGCGTTGTGGCCTATGCCGATTCCATTGCCTGATCAAGGAGGGTGCCAGGGGGAGCTGTGGAGTTCGCGAAAACCGGGGCGGCACACTTTACAGCCTTGTCTACGGCAAAATCTGCGCCGAGCACGTGGACCCCATCGAAAAAAAGCCGCTCTACCATGTCATGCCGGGCAGTGCGACCTACTCCCTTGCCACGCCAGGTTGCAACTTCCGCTGCAAACATTGTCAGAACTATTCCATTTCCCAGGTTCCCCATGACGCCCCCATCAGGGGACTTGCGCGGACGCCAGGAGAAATTGTTGAACAAGCCCGGATAACCCAATGTCGATCCATTTCCTACACCTATACTGAACCCACGGTCTTCTTTGAATTTGCCTACGATACGGCCCGCCTTGCACGCAAAGCCGGACTGAAAAATATCTTCGTGACGAACGGGTATATTTCCAAGGAAGCCTTAACTAAAATTTCACCCTTCCTAGATGCAGCCAATATCGATCTGAAGGGGTTTTCCGAGGAATTCTACAGGGAAATTGTCCACGCCCGACTCTCCAAGGTTCTCGATTGCATCATTGAGTACCGCAAACTGGGGATCTGGATTGAACTTACTACTCTCATTATACCGGGGCTCAATGATGCTGAGGACGATCTAAAAGGTATCGCCTCATTTATCATGACGCATTTAGGTGCCGACACCCCCTGGCATGTATCTCAATTCTTTCCCACCTTCGATCTGCTCGACCGACCGCGAACCCCCGTGGCCACACTTCAAAAGGCCCGAGAGATCGGCCTGGCCGCCGGATTACACTATGTCTATGAAGGGAACGTACCTGGCACAGGCGGCGAAAACACCCGTTGCCCCTCCTGTTCGTCATTATTGATCGAGCGGTATGGTTTTTCCATTATCACGAACAGAATTCACAAAGGCGCCTGCCCCGACTGTAAAACCGCCATTGCGGGTATCGGATTATGACGCGGAGGATTTAGGCGTCTGGATCCTGACTCCTGAATTCTGAATCCTTTCCCTGATTTACTTCTTTTCAGATGCCCTTACTCCGAATACAGTTAGCGCCCAATTCAGGAGAGTAATGAATATGAAATTATTAAAAATGGCTGGGATCGTTTCAAGCGTTTGTCTGTTAACCGCACTCTTGGGGTCGGTAGGTTGCGAGAACGGCGGGGGCGGAGGCGGCGGTGGGGGTGGCGATCTGAGCGATATTGGCGACAACAATGCCAATCTTTATATTGCACTGGGCGATAGCACGACTGACGGTAACAACGGAGGTGGCGCTCCTTATCCTCCTCGCCTGGCATCAATCACGGGGAAATCAGTCAATAACTACGCCCGCCAGAACGAGAATACCGGCGGCGCGGCCGGACGCATTGGCGGACTCCTCTCATCCACCAAGCCCGCCGCCTGCTGCTTTATGCTCGGCGCCGTGGATCTGATCAATAATTACGGTAAGGAAACCGCCATTAACAACCTGCGATCCATCATTCAGCAGTGCAAAGCCAACAAAACCGTACCGGTTATCGCCACGTTAACGCCCATGATCTACAGCCATAGCCGATGGAGCGGTGAAGTGAAAGCTCTTAACAGTTCTATCCGTAGTCTTGCTTCCTCCGAGGGCGCACGCCTGGTTGACCTGGAATCAAAATTCGGCAGCGGCGAGGGGCTCATCCTTGGTGACGGCTTGCACCCGAATGAAGCAGGCAATCAGCTGATGGCCGAGGCCTTTGCCGATGCACTCTGAGATACCAGGGTTCATTGTCCGGAAGACCACTCCCGTGCCCGCCCTGCGTGGCATGGCCATCGAGCTTGAACACGAGGTAAGTGGCGCCCGGATTCTGCACCTGCTCACTGAGGACACCGAAAACCTGTTCTCCATCAGCTTCCCAACCCCACCCCCGGATGACACCGGGGTTCCACATATCCTTGAACATTCCGTCCTGGCCGGGTCTCAAAAGTTTCCTGTTCGCGAACCGTTTTTCGAGATGCTGAAGTCCAGCATGGCCACCTTTATCAACGCCATGACCGGCCCCGACTGCACTTATTACCCCGTCTCCAGCAATGTGGAGCAGGATCTCTTCAACCTCGCCGAGGTCTATTTCGACGCCGTCTTCCATCCCCTGCTTACAGAAGGCACCTTTATGCGGGAAGGCCATCATCTCGCACCCGCTAACCCGGAAGAACCCACCGGGAAGTTGACGGTCAGCGGGATTGTCTACAACGAGATGAAGGGTGTGTTTTCCAGTCCCGAGAGCCTGTTGTTCTACACCTGGCTTCCCAAACTTCTACCCGACACGGCTTATGCAAAAAATTACGCCGGTCATCCGGACGCCATTCCCAATCTGACCTACGACCAGTTTAAACAGTTCTACGCCGCGCATTACCACCCCGCTAACGCCTTTTTCTATTTCTACGGTAATATCCCCACCGCTTCCTATCTGTCGTTTCTGGCTCCCCGCCTTGCCGGAATCACGCGACGCGCTATCGAGCCGATCGCCTCCCGACAGCCGCGTTGGCTAACCCCGGCCAGATTCACCGAAACCTATCCCGCCGCACAAGACGAGCCGCTGGAAGATAAAACCTTTCTCTCACTCACCTGGCTCACCGGAAACGCCCTGGATCCCGAACAGGCCGTCCTGCGACACGTTCTCACCACGGCTCTTTTCGGAAATGAAGCCGCCCCGCTGAAAAAAGCTCTAGTGGACTCCAAACTCGGGCAGGACATTCTTGACTGTGGCGACATGGACCTGGGTCCGGAAACAATCTTTAGCGTGGGAATCAAGGGCAGTAACCCGGATAAGGCCAATGCGTTTGAGCAGCTGGTGCTCTCGTCATTAAAATCCATTGCAACCGATGGCTTGCCACGCGAACTGATCGAAGCGGCTTTCCAGCAAACGGCTTACCATTACCTCGAAATCATGCCCATGTTCCCGCTCCACACCATGAACCATGTGCTCAGCGCCTGGGTGCATGGAGCAGATCCGTTATCCTTTCTGGACATGAGCCGCCATCTCGAGGTCTGCCGCCAACGCTATGAAGCCGATCCTCAAGTCTTCTCCCGACTGATTATGCTGAGCCTGGTTGAAAACACCCACCGACTCACCACGGTTTTGACACCAGACAAGTCATGGCAGAACAGAGTGGACGCCGCATTGGCCGCACGAATGGAGTCAGAACGTAGTCACAGAACCGAGGCGGAGCTTCTTGAAATATCTCAAAAATCTGCGGCCATTGATGCCGATGCCGGCACAGCTAACTCCCCGGAGAAAGTTGCCCTTCTACCTCAACTCAAGGTCAAGGATCTCCCCGCCAAACCGCGCCACATTCCGACTGCCCTAGAAAGACTTCAGACCACAGACCACATACCGCAGACCTCGCCCGGAGGGACTCGGAACTCGGAACTCAAAACTCGGGACTCAGGAGTCCCCGTCCTCCGGAATGATCTTTTTACCAATGGCGTGAACTATCTGCGATTCAGCCTCGATCTGGCCGGGTTGCCTGAAGATCTCTGGTCATTTCTCCCGCATTACTGCGAGGCCATCACCAAACTGGGCGCGGCCGGGATGAATTACGAAACCATGGCCCGGCGCGTATCGGCCTCTACAGGCGGTTTCGCTTGTGCGCCTTCTTTCCAGTCGCACGCCAGCATCACAGGCAAACCAGTGCTGACCATGGGTTTCGCCTGCAAGGCGCTTGATGCGCAGATCGACAAAGCCATGCAGGTGATTCATGACCTCATCTTTGCAGTTGACCCACGTGATCCGAACCGGCTCCGCGATGTGCTGATGCAGACCCGCGCAGGCTATCGCAGTGACGTCATGGAGAATGGACACAGCTACGCCCAATGTCATGCCGGGCGGCATCTGACATCCAATGGATTGCTGGCCGAACAATGCAATGGCATTCCCCAGGCCGCCCTCGCCGCCCGACTTTGCGATCACTTTGAGGCCGAGGTGGAGTCGCTCATGGAGCGCATTGAACGCATCCGCTCCTTCATGCTCTCCCCTGAGCGGTTGGCCATCAGTTTCACGGGATCCGACCACGCCTACAACGCCATGACCTCCGCGTTTGGGCATTGGCTCCCCACCATGAAAGGCACTCCACTTCCCCCGACATCTCACACTTCACCTCTCACATCTCACTCTTCTCACGAGGGCCTTGCCGTTCCCATTCAGGTAGCCCACTGCGCACAGGGAATGTTGGCACCAAAATTAGATGATCCCCGCTCGGCAGCTCTGGTTATTGCCACTCATCTGACGCGCTTTGAATACTTTCTTCCTGAGATACGGCTCAAAGGCAATGCCTATGGCGGGGGCATCTCATACAATCCAGTCGGAGGAACTCTCTTTATGACTTCCTTCCGCGATCCGCATATTACCCGCACCTTGGACATCTTCGCCAAAACTCCGGAATTTGTAAAAACCGCCGTATGGTCCCAGGCCGATATCGACCGTGCCATTATTGGAACTGCTAAAGGTGACGAAAAACCCCTCCGCCCGAGCGAGGTGACTAGCGAGGCTTTATCGCGTCACCTGCAAGGTATAACCCCTGAATTACGGGAAGCCTTCTATGCCGCCCGCTTGGCCGTCAGACCCTCTCTTGCCCGTTCCGCCCTGCTGGAAACCCTGGAGGCTGGATTCAAATCCGCCCCCATTTGCGTCCTCAGCAGTCGCGAGAAGCTGACTGAAGCCAATAAGACGCTGACGGGAAATGCCCTCGAGATTTCGGATGTCGTGCTGTAACCGGGTATTCTCCCTTTCCCCGCCCTACTTAACGCACGTGAATCTCGCGAACAGAAATCCCAGCAGGAGAGTTGTCCGCCTCAATCACGACACGCAAATTTCATCAACCCGCGGAGCACTGCCGCCTGGTCACCAGAAGGGCTTAACGCCAAAGTCATCCCCCTGCTGCTTGCGTCAGGTTGCGGAATTTTGGAAATCAAACGGGGTTCGGACCTCGAAACCGAATACCTTCGGATGCATACAGGCCGATAAACCCCTTGCCTCTTATGACTTTACATTTGACAGAGCACCGTCTGATGCCTATTTTATGCGGCCTATTTCTGAATATAGTAGAGAAACGAAGGGATTGGTTTTATGGCGGATTATACAGCGTCTGATTTTCGTAAAGGGCTTCGCGTCGAATTGGATGGCGTGCCTTATTTGATTTCTGAATTCAACTTCGTGAAACCCGGCAAAGGCGCCGCCATTTACACCTGCCGCCTGAAGAGCCTCATCGACGGCGGCACCTTCGTCCGCGCCTTCCGTTCGAACGATGTACTGAAGAAGCCCGATCTGGAAGAGCGCACCATGCGTTACTCCCATAACGAAACCGATCATTATATCTTCATGGATGAGAACTACGAGCAGTTCACGCTCACCGCCGAGGTCCTGGGAAACAACCGGTTTTTCCTTTACGATGATTGTGAAGTCCGCGTCCTGTATCATAACGGCCGCCCTGTGGACGTCACACTGCCGACGTTCATTGAGAAGGAAATTCTCGATACCGAGCCTGGCGCCCGTGGCAACACGGCCACCAATGTCCTGAAGCCCGCGAAAATCAATGGCGGCTTTGAAATTCAAGTGCCCCTCTTTGTGAATCAGGGCGACACCATCAAAATCGACACTCGCACCGGCGAATACGCCGACCGTGTGTTGAAGAAATAAGGACCGCAGGGATCATGGCATCCCCGTCTCCTTATCATGAGAAAAGTCGGCTGCAATCGCTGCAGCTGGCTTTGTTTTTTCGCAGCCGGGTGTTATCCGCCATCCGTAGATGGTTTGAGGCCGAGGGCTTCATCGAGGTAGAGACCCCGGTTCGCCTCCCGACTCCCGCCATGGAACTTCACATTGATGCTGAACCTGCGGGCGCAGGTTTTCTGCGAACTTCCCCGGAATTGCACATGAAGCGGCTGCTCGCCGCTGGCTATGATAAAATTTACCAAATGGGGCACTGCTTCCGAAAAGGTGAATGGGGACCTTTGCACCATCCTGAGTACACCATGCTTGAATGGTACCGGGCCCATGCCGACTATCTGGATATCCTGCGCGATACCGAAAATCTATTATCGCACGTTTGCC